>JAGMDK010000050.1 GCA_023128695.1 Phycisphaerae bacterium | reverse complement strand
ATTTGCTGGAGCGCAAGCAGGCCAGCTTGGGAGAGACCGTGCAGTCCCAATTGGCGACGCGGTTCGCGGCGCTGCGCGAGCCGACGCAGCACCCGGTCAACGAAATCGCCCAGGCGGCGTGGTTCTACTGCACCATCGAGCACCAGCCCGAGCGGGCTCTGATGTTAGCGCAAGCCGCCGCGGAGCGCGCCCCGGCGGATGCCTTCGTGCAGCGCGTGCTCGGATGGGCACTGGCGCTCAACCTGCGCCACGAAGACGCCCAGCGGAGACTGCTGCCGATTGCCGGCCGCGACGCCTCTGCCGCCTACCTGCTCGCCAAGCTGTTGCGGGACGCCGGGGAGCTTGCGGCGGCGCGGCGAGTTATTGAGAGCCTGGAGCCCCGGCCGGTCGCGGGCCCGGCTTGTGACCTGTTGAACGAGTTGGATCTGTCAGCCCCGACGACGCAGCCCGAGACACAGCCGACCTCTCAGCCAACGACAAAACCCGCGACAACAGCCGTGCTCGCTCCCACGACGCGACCCTCGACACAGCCCATCCTGAGCTCGACGATACCGCCCCCGCGGCGGCAATATCCGGAACTCGCCCAGGTGCTGGCGACGTTCGATGAACGCGTGCTGGAGTTTCATCGCGACCCGGCCCGGTTTCTCGAAGCGCGGGTGACAATCGAGAATCCCAGCCTGCCGGTGGGTTGCCCTTGGTGGGCCGTCTTCACCTTGACCAACCGCGGGCCGTTTCCGATCACACTCGGGCCGGACGCCATGGTGAACCCGGTGTTCCTCCTGTCATTTTCCGTCGAGGGCGATCGAACACGCGAATACCCCGCTCTGATGACCGTCAACCTGGATCACGTCCGCGTGCTCTACCCCGGACAGTCAGCCCACGTGCGGCGGACACTGGATGTCGGCCCTCTGCGACGCGTGGCGCGGGGTTCGCCGCAGCATTTGCAGCGTGTCACCCTCCAGGTGCTGCTGGACGTGATCCGGGACGCCGAGGGCCGCTGGCGGCCGAGTCCAGGCGGGCAGCGGTTGCGGCCGGCGTACTTCAACCGCCTCCCCGCGACAACAGGGCAGGCGGGAATCAACGCGCTGTTCCGAGCCCTGACCGGCGAATCGGCGGCGGCGCGCGTGCGAGCCCTGGAGGTGATGGCGCAACTGGTGGGAGAGCGGCAGCGGGCGGACTGGAAGCGCTTGGAGTACCGGCCCGCACCGGTCCCGGCCGAACGTATGAAAGCCGCGCTGTTGAACATGCTCGGCAGTGAATCGTGGGAATTGCGGGTACGCACGCTTGAGGGCTTGCAGGTGATGGGACTCGACCGGCAACTGGTCGACGCGGTCGAAGCCTGCCTCGAACACCCGCATTGGCTCGTGCGCATGATGGCGGTGCGGCTGTTGGCGCGGCAAGGGGCCGCCTTCGCCGAGCGGGCCGGCTCCGTGGCGCGAAATGATCCCGACGAGCTGGTGAGGGCACTCGCGGAAAGCTACCTCACGAAGTGGCGAGAGTGACAAATGGGCAAGAAATCTGGGGGGGACATCCGATAAGAAATGCAGGGGAACGGGACAGTGTAATGAGGCGCCGCGTTGACGGCCCATACGGGCAGGTGGTACAAAGGAGATCCGCCCTGGGCGTTATCCAAGGGCAGACTGCTGAGTGCTCGTTGCGGCTTGCTCTCAGGTCGTGGTCAATTACACTCGGCGGGTACGGGTGCCCCATCCCGTTTCGCCGGCCCGGAGGGCCGGCGAACGGGGTGGGGGACCGAAATAACTGGCGGGAGGCGATCAGCACGCGACAGCGACGCGCACTTCTTTGGGCAGGAACCGGCTTGTGCCTGGTGGCACTGTGCGGGGGGTGTACGCTCGGCCACGCTCTGGCGGAGGTTCGCCTGGCCGAGGGGGAAGCCGCCTTGGCCACCCGCGATCTCGACCTGGCTCTGGCCGAGTTCCAGCAGGCCGTGAAGCTCGACCCGCACTACTCCGAAGCCCATTTCAAGCTCGGCCTGTGCCACAAGGAGCGGGGGGATTGGGAACTCGCGGCCGACGCGTTGCAGGAGGCCGTGCGGCTAAACCCAACCGAGATGAAGCCGATCTTCGAATTGGGCGAGGTTTACAGGTTCCTGAACAGAATGACGCAGGCCATCCGGGCCTACTTGATGGCGTGCGACCTGGACCCGCGGAACTTCGACCTCCGTTACCGGCTGGCGACCTGCTACTACCAGACCGGCGAGTTGGACCGCGCCGTCGAGAGCTATCGTGAAGCGATCGAGCTCGAGCCGCGGAATGCCTACGTGCGGAGCAATCTTGGGGCCGCCCTGACCGCGCAGGGCAAGACCTACGAGGCGATCAAGGTCTACAAGGAGTCGCTCGAATGCAACGAGGCTCAGCCGATCGTGCTGGTCAACCTGGCGACGGTTTACCTGAGTCAGGAGCGCTGGCTGACGGCCCGCCGGGCGCTCAACAAGGCCGTCGAGATGGACCCCGGACTCGCCGCCGCCCACGAGCGCCTCGGATATTGCCTCTGGCGTCAGCAGGATTACGAGCCGGCCGCGGAGAGTTACCGCCAAGCGCTCGAGCTCGATCCGAAGAGCGCGGCGGCGTACGCCGGCTACGGCGTGGTGTTGATGACGCAGTACCTCGAAGCACCCGAGCAGGTGGAGCTGCGCGACGAGGCGGTCGAAGCCTGGCACACGAGCCTGGAGTTGAATCCGGCTCAGACCAAGCTGCGGGAACTCGTCGAGAAGTATCGGCCCAAGCACGAGAAGCCGGCGTTGATGCTGGAAGAATAGCGCGTTAACGCGGATGATTCACCGCAGAACTGAGGGAGCAACATGAAACTCGATACTATCATCCAAGGCGGACGACTGGTCACGCCCACCGAAACGATGCAAGCCGACCTGGGCATCAGCGGAGAGAAAATCGTCGCCATCGGCCGGCAACTAACTGACCAGGCCCGATCGTACAACAACGAAGAGCCGCGGGCTTCAGCCCGCGCGGCCGTACGCACAACGAACTCGCGCAAGATTGCGCACGATCATATAGCCCAATCCCAGCGCAACGGCGTCAAGGTGATCAACGCCAAGGGCCGCTACGTGATCCCCGGCGGCATCGATGTGCATGTGCATCTGGATCTGCCATTCTGCGGCACCGTCTCAGCGGACGATTACGACTCCGGCACACGGGCGGCGGCCTGCGGCGGCGTCACCACCCTCATCGATTTCGCGATCCCCTACGGCAAGGAAACTTTGCAGCAGGCCGTCGACAACTGGCACGCCCGCGCCGCGGGCAAGGCCTGCATCGATTATTCATTCCACCTCGCGATCACCAACTGGCAACGTCAGAAGAAAGACGTCAAGAAGATGATCGACCGGGGCATACCCACATTCAAACAGTTCATGATTTACGAGAAGGAGGGCTGGCAGTCCGATGACGCCGCCATGTATGGCGCATTGGAGCTGCTCCGCGACCTGGGTGGCATGCTCTGCGTCCACGCCGAGTCGAGCCGCGTGCTGGACCTGCTCATCGAGCGGCACCACAACAAGGCCGAGATGAAGAAGCAGGGCGCGTACCTGCACACGCTTACGCGCCCGAATTATATCGAGGCCGAGGCCATCCAGCGGGCCATCCAGTGGGCCAAGGTCACCGGCGGGCGGCTGTTCATCGTTCACATGAGCACCGGCGAAGGCGCGGACCTGGTCAAACAGGCCCAGGAGGAGGGCGTCAAAGTTTTGGCGGAAACCTGTGCGCAATATCTGGCCCTCGACGACAGCGTTTTCGCCACCAAGGACGGGCACCTCTACGCCACCTGCCCGCAGGTGAAGAAACCCCGCGATCAGAAGCGTCTCTGGGAGGGGCTCCGGAATGGCGAAGTGTGCTCCGTGTCAACCGACACCTGTACCTTCAACCGCAAGCAGAAGGCCATGTGGAAGGGCGACTGGACCAAGATCCCCATGGGCATGCCCGGCCTGGAAACGTTGTTGCCGGTTGTCTACACCCTCGGCGTGCTCAAACGGCGGCTGACGGTCAACCAGTTCGTCGACAAGTGCTGCACGGCCCCGGCTCGGATCATGGGTCTCTATCCGCGCAAGGGCACGCTCCAAATCGGCAGCGACGCCGACGTCACCATCATCCATCCGACCAAGAAGCGCAAAGTCGATTGGCGGAAGATGCAGACGAATTGCGACTGGAGCCCGTATCAAGGGCAGCAGTTGGCGGGTTTCGCGGAACACACGTTCTGCCGCGGCGAACAGATCGTGGATAATTACAAGTTCGTGGGCCGCAACGGCTACGGCCAGTTCATCCCCCGCGCGAACCCCGGCCGGCTGTAGCGGCCGGCCCCCGTGCCGGCCGATTCACCGGCTGGAAACCGGTGCCACAAAGAATGTAGCGGCCGGGCCCCGTACCGGCCGTTGTGTGCCACTGCTCTGTGAGCAGTGTCTTCTCTGATCGTCGATCGCTTGGGCACTGCTCAAGAGCAGTGGCACACACCCAGCGGTGTGGTGCGTCCGGGACGCACCCGACATGGATAGAAGCGAGGACATCATGAAAAACAGCAACGGAATCCTGACTCTGCAAGGCGCCATCCAGGAAGCGGGACGCTGTCTGCTGTGCCACGACGCGCCGTGCGACACCGGCTGCGGAGCCGATACTAAGCCGGGTACTTTTATCCTCAAGCTCCGCCTGGGCGACATCCGCGGGGCCGTGCGAACGTTGCGTGAGAACAACATCCTCGCCGCCACCTGCGCCCAGGTCTGCCCGACGTGCCGGCTGTGCGTGGAGGGCTGTTCGCGCTCGGGTATCGACGAGCCGATCCGCATCGCCGAGTTGCAGGCCTTCCTGGCCGATTATGAACGCCGAGAGGGGATGCAGGTGCTTCATGCCCCTCCCCCCGGCGACCGCAAGATAGCCATCATCGGCTCCGGCCCCGCCGGCCTATCCGCCGCCGCTAGCCTGGCGCTGAAAGGCTACGCCGTCGTGGTGTACGAGAAGATGCCCGAGCCCGGCGGCCTGCTGCGCTACGGGATTCCCGACCATCGGCTGCCGCAGGACCTGTTGCAACATGAGATCAAGCTCATCGAGGGACTGGGTGTACGCTTCGAGTGCGACCATCCGATCACGACGCGCGAAGAGTTGCTGGGGCTGCTCGAAGACGGCTACGATGCGGTCTTCCTCGCAACAGGTTACGATGAACCGTACCACCTCAACGTCCCCGGCAAAAAGCTGCACGGCATCTACCCCTGGGACGAGTTCCTCAGACAAAGCAAGGACGAGAAGGGTGCCCGCAAGCTCAGAACAGCCGTCCGCCGCAAGCGTGTCGTGGTCATCGGCGGCGGTTCGGTCGCGATGGACTGTGCCGTGACAGCCAAACGCCTGGGAGCCGAGCGGGTTTACGCAGTCTCTCTGGAAGCGATGGAGGAGCTGCCCGCCGACGCCGAGGAAAAGTTGTTGGCGTTCGAGGAGGGCGTCCGTTTCAAGCCCAACTGCCGCATAACCCGCATCGTCGGCGAAGATGGCCGAGTCAAGGCTGTGCGCGGCCTGGAAATCCGCTGGAAGCGCGCCGGTCGCTTCGTGCCCGAGAACGCAGTGGACATCCCCGGCTCGACGTTCACGATCCCGGCCAACATCGTCGTGGAAGCGATCGGAGCCGGCTTCTCAGACGAGTTGCGAGCAATGATGTCCAAGCTCAAGTCGAAGAAGGGTGGTCGTCCCAAAGTGGATGATGACACCATGCGAACCTCGCATCCGCAAATCTTCGCCGGCGGCGACCTGGCCGGCCCGGCGAAGACCGTCGCCGCCTCGGTGCTGGACGGCAAGAAAGCGGCTGCCGCCATTGCGGAAGCATTCCCGCTCCACGAACCAACGAGTACCCCCACAGTAGCGTCGAACGACCGACGTAATGTAGCGGCCGGCCCCCGTGCCGACCGTCCCACCGGCTGGAAGCCGGTGCCACAAGATGTAGCGGTCGGCCCCCGTGCCGGCCGAATCACCGGCTGGAAGCCGGTGCCACACACAGTAGCGTCGGACCTCCGTGTCCGACGTCCCGCCGCACGCCCCAGTCTCGAAATCGAATTCTGCGGCCTGAAATTCAACAACCCCTTCTGCCTGTCGTCCTCGCCGGTCGGGAACACGGCGGAGATGATCTCGCGCGCTTTCGACGCCGGCTGGGGCGGGGTCGTCTTCAAGACGGTCGGGCTCGAAGAGGATTACGCCATCGTCGATCCCACGCCGCGGCTCAACGCCCTGCACCACGCCGACCGGCGGTTCATCGGCCTGCAAAACATCGAGATGATCAGCGAGCGGCCGTACAAGCAGAACCTCAAGGACATCGCCTGGCTCAAGCAGCATTATCCCGACCGCCCGCTGATCGTGAGCATCATGGGCTATTCGGACGAGGGCTGGGCCGAGCTGGCCAAGGGTGCGGCCGGGGCCGGGGCCGACATGCTCGAGCTCAATTTTTCTTGCCCGCAGATGGCTGTCGAGGGGGCCGGGCACAAAATCGGCCAATCCTACGACCTGCTCGAACGCTACACGCGCGTGGTCAAGGACACCGTCTCGATCCCGGTCATGGCCAAGATGACGCCCAACATCACCGACATGCTGCCGCCCGCGATCGCCGCCAAGAACGGCGGGGCGGACGCCATCTCGGCCATCAACACGCTGCGGGCGATCACCGAGGTGGATCTGGACACCTTCGCCCCCAAGCCCACGATCCAGGGCCGCGGCTCGATCTGCGGCTACTCCGGACCGGCGGTCAAGCCCATCGCCCTGCGCTTCGTCGCCGAGCTGGCCCAGAGCAAGGAGCTGGGCCTGCCGGTCTCGGGACTCGGCGGTCTGGAGACCTGGCAGGACGCCGTCATGTTCCTGCTGATGGGCGCCTCCAACCTCCAGGCCACGACCGCCATCATGCGTTACGGCTATCGCATCATCGATTCGCTCTGCGGCGGTCTTGAAGACTACCTGGAGTCAAAGGGCTTCGAGTCGGTCACCGAGCTGGTCGGCCGCGGCCTGGAGTTCACGGTCGATCCGGCGGAGCATCACCAGACCAAACACGTTATCTCCAAGGTGGACCCCGACAAGTGCATCGGCTGCGGCCTATGTCACATCGTCTGCCACGACGGCGCCAACCAGGCGATGAATTTCGACAGCCTGACGCGCAAAGCCGAAGTAAACCGCGACCGCTGCGTCGGCTGCCTGCTCTGCCGGCACGTCTGCCCGGTCTGGGACTGCATCAGCACCGAAGAAATCGAAGCCCCCATCACCGGCGGCATGCACGAGGAGGCGTTGGAGTTCGTCAAAGACAAGTAGCGGTCGGCGGCTCGCCGGCCGAATGTAGCGTCAGGCCTCCGAGCCTGACGAAAACTGACTGGTCAGATATGCAGGTCGGGTCATCGACCCGATGAATTGATAGAGGAAATGTCGGGTTGGCGACCCGACCTACATGGCTGATAGTTGGCAAATTCTGACAGTGAGTTACACTGCTTGCTATGAAAGTGCGGTATTATATTGATATTGAGACGTATCAGCCGCACTGCTACATTCATGGCGTGCATGAGCACGAAGTCGAGGAGGTGCTAGCCCGGCCCGGTGAGGATCGTCCGGGACGCGATGGCTCGCGAGTAGCCCTCGGACAGACACGTGGCGGACGTTACTTGCGTGTGATCTACGTGCCTGCCTCAGACCCAGACAGTTTATTTGTGATCACGGCTTATGAGTTGAAAGGCAAACCCCTGGCAGCCTACAGACGGCGGATACGCCGGAGAAAAGGATGAAACCGAGCAGATTCCCCCCCGGCTGGGACGAAGAACGTGTCCGCCGCGTCCTCGACCACTACGAAGGACAGACCGATGACGAGGCGCTCGTCGAGGACGAAGCGGCCTATGAGGACCGCACCCAGACACTCATCGAGGTGCCCGTCGAATTGGTCAACCAAGTCCGCGAACTGATCACCAAACACACCAACGCCCGGCGGCGGTAACAAGTTAGCTAGCATGGCTGAGAGAGTGTGTAGTGTGTGGCATGCCCAAGCCGGCGGCTTTGAGCCGCGACGCGGGCATGGTTTGGGCCGGGTGCCGGGTGCCACTGCTGTGTCAGCAGTGTTCAACGATGAGATTCCCAGCATACTCAGGACACTGCTCACAGAGCAGTGGCACACGGCCGACCGAATGTAGCGGCCGGGCTCCGTACCGGCCGAGTATGCATAAGTCGTGTTACCTACCCGACGAACCGGAAGAGGAAGTTTCGGGTCGCTGACCTGATCTACTCGACTTCATCTGCCTCGGGCGCACTGTAAGGTCCTTGAATAGCGAGAATAACTCTTCTCCCCCCAACCCTAGCGCCTCAGGGCTCAGCTTGGTTTCATCGATGACGTGGGCAAACAGACGGCGCTTTTCGGCAAGTTTCCGCACGATACGTTCCTCAATAGTATCCGTGCACATGAAACGTCTGACGATAACTTTGTTCTTCTGGCCAATGCGGTGCACCCTCTTGATCGCTTGATCTTCTACAGCAGGATTCCACCATCGGTCAAACAGATACACATAGTTAGCGGCGTGGAGGTTCAATCCAAGTCCCCCGACCCGGTAGTTGACCAGCATCACCTTGACGGCGGGATCATTCTGTAACCGTTCAATGGTTTCTTGCCGCATCCGTTGTGGTATCTTCCCATGGTATTGAACAGCACCCCACAAGGGCGGTGCGCCGGCTGCGATACGTTTGATTCCAAATCGATTGTCGACAAATCGCGAGAATACTAATGCCTTGCGGTTACTGTCGATAACTTCCTCCAGTTCAGCGCGAAGCACATCGAGTTTGACACTATCACCACTGACGGGCTCGAAATTGCATAGCTGAATAAGTTCTGTAATGAGTGCAAACACGTGCGGCACGGTTACCTTATCACCCTTCTTGTTCAGTTTTACAACGCCATCGCTCTCCCGCCGGTCGTATGCGTCGCGCTGGCGCGGCCCCAACTCTAGCTCAACGTCCTCCTGGAACATCTCTGGGAGGTCTTTCAACACTTCGTCGCTACGACGACGCAGCATGAAGTGACGAATGCGTTTGCGAACATAGTCCGGGTCTTCGTCCTCCAAGAGGCCAGGAAGAAGGAAATCGAAAATCGACACGACATCCGCGACACGATTCTCGAGTGGTGTCCCAGTCAGAGCCCAACGTCGCTTGGAGTTCAGTGCTTTGACAGCGCGCGCTGTCTTTGAATCTGGGTTCTTGATCCGTTGAGCCTCGTCGATGACGATGATATCGTGCGCGAACGTCTGGCCCTGAAGCCAAGTAAGCTGCCCTGGCAGCTTTTCGTAATTGATGATCTTAATAGTAATATTCGTCGCGCTGTGGCATAACTTCCACCGCGGATCTCGGTCGATAATATCGGTGTTAGAGATTGCGTTGGCCCACCACTTGCGAATCTCGGCTATCCAGGTCGGCACTAGGCTCTTTGGGCAAATCACCAGCATCTGGTTTATGCGTCGCTCGCGCCAGAGAAGCCGCGCCGCTAGAATAGCCTGCATCGTCTTACCAAGACCCGGTTCATCGGCGAGCAGCGCGCTATCCCAGTCACGCATCCACTGGATCCCCTGCATCTGGTACCTGTACGGAAAACATGGAAGACATAGTTGCGGATCGGAAAGCAACTCGTTGATGGGCGGTGTCAGGATCCAACGAAGGCGTTCGTCTAGGCTATTCTGTACGAAGCTCGGTGGCTTTTTCGGCTTTGTGACGGGCAGAAGTCGGATATTCCCAGTTTGTTGCCCTGGGGGGCTTTTGAAATGTCTGGCTTTTCGTCGGAAGCGAAAGGAGATGCGCTGCGTCGACTCAACAATGATGACAATGGATACCGTGTGAACCCGTACATCGGGAATATCGAGATTGGGCACTACGTGGCCCTCGGCGCCCATGTCGATGGCAGTCTGAGCGATGTCAGCCGCCTCCCGGTGAATTCTAATAGGTTTCGATGTGGAGAGGGTGTCTATAGAGAGACTGTCGCGAAGCAATGCGCATTTGCAAGGGATAGTGTACAGATGAAATCGACGTTCACACGATGGCTCCGCAACTTGCAGGGTTTTTCCCGCAATGTGTCCAAATAGCGCCTTGGCAGAGAGGGACTTATCTGTATGCCGCCGAATAAATTGGAGCAATGCTTATCCCCTTTAGCGCTTACGCGATTGTTTCTTAATCGCTTTGAGTGTTTCCTTCAAGGCTTCAGTCAACCGTGCGAACGGCGCGATGAGGTCAACGTAGGTCTCCAGGCGCGCCACGATTGTCCCAACCAATGCCTGATCGTCTGTATTTCCGCCGGTGTCGAATCGAAGGGTACTGAGACTTTCTCCGGGCTCTACCGAGTCTTCTAGTCGATATAAGCGCGCAACCGGAGCGCTGACAAGGCGCCGCACCGCAACAAGATCTTCGGTATCAACGAAGAGTACATGGGGCTCGTATGAGACCCCCTCTGAGAACAGCTTCTTCGTAATGACATCGATCTTAACGTGCTCGTTCAAAGTGTCCCCATAGAGAATCCGTTGTATTCCCGTCGGTCGTACCGGTGCCACGAAAGCGAATTGCAAAGGACGTGTTCGGTAATCGGTGATCAGTGCGCCCCCTAAGAAATCATTCGCGCCGTTCAATGGACACGACAAATACCCGAGAACTATGAGTTCTGTTTCCGGAAGGTCCTCCACTTCGGCCGTGTTCTCCATCCTATCCATATCGTCAGGATTGTCATCGACTGTCACTGGTTATCTCCGATTAATAGTTCGATAGGGTGCGTTTTGACGCACCCTTCTCTCATTCGACGACCTGTCCATCGAGGTTGGTGCGGCAAGCCGCACCCTACATCCTCCCCATCTACTCGTCGATAGACCTCACGCAGCGGAAGCCCATTCCGTAGGAAGAATCTTCGGGGGCCCGTCCGTTGCGGTCGGTGATCCGGACGAACACTGCATTGGGATCGTCCCAACTGCCGCCGCGCGTGGCTTTGCCGTAGAAGGGTTCTTCACCCTCGCGAAAGGGGCCGTATTGCGTGTAGATCCAGTCCTCCTCCGGCCCGCCCGGGTAGGGCGTGCGCTCATTCTCACACCATTCACACACGTTCCCGCACATGTCATACAATCCGTACCCATTGGGCGGATAACACCCCACGGGCCGGGTTCGTATCGTGACCAAGCCGAGCAAGCGGGGTATGCCGGTGAGGAATGTTTCATCGGCCCGCCAGCCGTAGTTGGCGCACGTGGTATCCACTGAGTCACCCCAGGGGAACCACTTTACATCCTGGCCGCCGCGGGCCGCGTATTCCCACTCCGCCTCAGAGGGTAGGCGTTTGCCGGTCCATTCCGCATAGGCTTGGGCGTCGTGCCAGGATACTTGTATCACGGGATGGTCACTCCGGCCTTCAGTCGCGTACTGCCGCCAATTGCCCTGGGCTTCGTAGCCGGTCTCTTCGACAAACCGGCTGAACTCCCGATTTGTCACCTCATGGGTATCCATATGGAACGCAGTCACTTCGACGGTGTGGCGTGGTATTTCGTCTCCGAACCACCACTTGGCGAGCAGCTCGGACATGTGGGGCACCTTCTGTCCCATCTCCACCAGTGCTGCAAGATCCGCCTCGGCGATACCCATCTCGAAGCTTCCGCCGGGGATCAGCACCATTCCCTCCAGAGCGTTCCCCTCGGCATCAACGGCCGGCGTAGGCGCGGGCGGCTCGATTTCCAGCGACTGACAGGCTGTTTCAGCCGGATCACAGCCCAGTTCCGCCGACGTGCCGCCGACACAACCGGATCCTGCCACCAGGACGGTCATAGCTAGCAAGCCCGTCGCAACGAGCCTACCAATCACTCCGCTCACGGGAATAGGATTTGAAATGCCGGCGACTGTGATCCTAGTGTAGTGCTTCATGCAGATTGCGTCTTATCCTGGCCGGTGGGGCGGGCGTCCCTGCCTAGTGGGGCGGGCGTCCCTGCCCGCCAGTCGCGGGCACGGAGGCCCGCACCACCTTGAATCATGATGCGGCAATTATAAATCAGACCACTGGTTGCGCGTCTGTATGGTCGCATGATCAGGCTCCGTACAAGTGAGGATTCCCAATTGCGACCTCTGTGACGGCCACCATACCAGGATTGTCTTCTCGGCCGCAAGCCACGCATAGCGGATTCTGATCGCAGTCCCCCCCTACCACCACCAACTCACACATTTGATGTGCGGCAAGTGGCATGTCCGAGAGATGTGTGTGGCATGCCCAAGCCGGCGGCATTGAGCCGCGGCGCGGTCAGGGCTTCGCCTCTTGGCAGCAGGCTCGCCACAGCGCCCGGCCGGATCGCGTTCGTCATCCTACGGACCGATGGTTCACCTCCGGTTGCTCTCCAGCCCGCCTCGCGGCGACGCAGTTACCTTCGGTTACAGGCCGGAGAGCGCATGCCTGGGGGAGACTTCCACTCCCCTGATCGGGTACACTCTCAGGCGCACTGCCACTGCTCTTGAGCAGTGTCTTATTTTGACCAGCGGTAGCTTGGGCACTGCTCAAGAGCAGTGGTACACCGCCGGTGAAAAGCTCGGAATGACCGGCAGCACGAATGCCAGCCGGCCTTTAAACACTATTGGCAGTACACCATGTTCTACATCCGTTTAATCATTACCTCGCTGCGCAGCCTGGACTCCCACTTTCTCCGTTCGCTGCTGGCCACCCTGGGCGTGCTGATCGGCGTCTCCTCAGTCGTGGCGTGCATGTCGATCCTCGAAGGCGCCCAAAAAGAAATCTTCACCAGCTTCAAGTCGCTCGGCTCCAACGTGCTCTACGTCATCCCCGAGACCGCCCGCGTCGAGGGCCGCCCCGTGGGCACCGCCCAGACACTCGTGCTGGACGACATCGACACCCTCATGCGCGAGTTGCCGAACGACATTGAAACGATCGCCCCCGAGGCGATGGGCTCGACTTCCATCAAACGTTTCCAGAAGTCCGGCGATTTCGCCCTGATCGCCACCTCGCAGGCGTACTTCGAGGTCCACGATTACAAGGCCCGGCACGGGCGAGTCTTCACAACGGGGGAATCGGAGAGCCCGGACACCCGCGTCGCCCTGCTGGGGTACGAAGTGGCGCAGAAACTCTTCGGCGGGGCGGACCCGGTCGGGCAGCCCGTCAAGCTCGGGGGGATCACCTACCGCGTGGTCGGCGTCATGGAAAAGAAAGGCAGCCTCGGATTCATCAACGCGGACAAGACGGTATACGTACCCATCAAAACCGGCCTCAAACGCTTCTTCAACCGCAAGTGGCTCAACCGCCTGACCATCGCCGCCAAAGACCCGGGCCAGCTCGAAGAGCTGGAAAAGCAGGTCAAGCGGGTATTGCGGCGGGCCCACAAGATTCCCGTCGGGCAGGATGACGATTTCGGCATCTTCAACCAGGAAGAGGCCCTCCAGCAGGTCAACCAGGTGATGCTCGTTTTCAAGGTCGTCTTTTATAGCATCGCCGGCATCAGCCTGGTCGTCGGCGGGATCGGCATCATGAACATCATGCTCGTCTCGGTCACCGAGCGGACCCGCGAGATCGGCGTCCGCATGGCCGTCGGCGCCCGCCGGGGCGACATCCTGCTCCAGTTCCTGGTCGAGGCCCTGGTCATCAGCCTGGTCGGCGGCGGACTCGGGCTGCTGCTCGGCACCATGTTCGCCGACGTGATGGAGAACGTGCTGCGGCAACTGAACTTCAAGACCGAGATCAACGCCACCGTGGTCGTCGCCTCGCTCACGACCGCGATCGTCGTGGGAGTATGCAGCGGGATCTACCCGGCCTTCAAGGCCAGCCGGCTCGACCCGGTGGATGCGCTGCGGTACGAGTAGGGGGTGGATTGCGGATTGGGGTTATCTGTAAATGTAGCGGCCGGGCTCTGTCCCGGCCGAGTCCACCGGCAAGATGCCGGTGCCACACAGTGTAGCGGCCGGGCCCCGTCCCGGCCGAATCCACCGGCAAGATGCCGGTGCCACACAGTGTAGCGGCCGCTACAGGGCCCGGCCGCTACTGTATTCTCTATTCTGTATTCTGTATTTTAGATTCATCCGGCGGCGACTCAGCCGCTAACGCCGCGCTCTGATCTTTCTTTCTCGCCCGCACCGCAATCAGTGCCAGCAAGATCGTCGTCAAGCCATAGCCGATCGCGATCGGGAAGGCCCGGTAGGCATAGTGCATCGAACCGGATACCGCCTGCGTAGCCGGCGCGGATTCCACGGCCGGTGAAGAAGTCGGCATGGTAGCGGCCAAGGTGGCGGTGTCTAGTAGTATCGGCCCCGGGGCTTCCGGGGGCGCTTCAGCGACGGCGACTTCCACCGGCTTTTGCCACAAGAAATACTCGTGAATGACGTTGTCTTCGAGCCGATACGCGTGGAGCAAGCCCAGCGCCGTCAGCACCGCCGCGATCCCGCACCAGATCGCCGCGGCTTTGTATCGTCGATCGATCAAGCAAGCCCCCATCGCGGTCAGCAGCAGCGTCGTCAACAGCCAGCTTGAGTTCGCCCCGGCTAGCGCGATCATGCCCGGCAAAGTCGGTTCAGCCGTCGCGGGGCCGATGCTCGTCACCATCTCCGCCAATGTCCGAGAGGCACCGGCGTCCCCCATCAATAGAGGCATTTTCACAACCAGCAGCGCCGCCAACGCGGGGAATAATGCGAAGGCGACCGCCGGAGCGTGGGCGCGCGGCGTGGCCTGAAACGCTTGGGCGGTGATGATGATGCCGATGTAAACGACGATCGCCGCCCCAGCCTCGATCGGGATGAATTCCTTGAGAAACACGCCCCAGCCGAAGAGGAAACAGACGGTGAAGAACGCGCCGTTGAGGATCGAATATCCGGAGCGGGCCCCCAATGCTTTCCAGGCCGGGTGGCCGATGTAGATCGTCGTGGGGAAGCAGGAGCCGAAGAGCGCGGCCCCGATGGTCCCGATGCCGTTGACCGCCAGCGACGGTCCAGTGGAGAAGCGGTCGCCGCCGGCCTCGGCCGACTCGATGTTCTGCAACGAACCGATGGCGTTGATCACGCCCATCGGGACCGACACCGTTAGAAACAGCAGCAGCAATTCGGGCCGCGAGAGCACCTCCATCAGCTCGCTGCCGCGAAAGACCGGCATAATCCAGCCGACCTTATCGAGCGACGCGCGCAACTCTTCAAAGGACTGCGGTGCCGTGCCGCCGAACCAATTCAAGTACAGGGGCGTCGACATGCCCCAGGCGATGAGTGTTCCGACCATGATCGCGATGAACCCGCCCGGCAAACGGGCCGGGAAGCGGTATTTCGCGAAATACGCCAGCAGCAGGATACCCAGGGGGAACACGCCGATGAGCGGTCGCGTGTAAATCTGAAACGAGAAGTCCGTGGCGATAAACGTGATCCCCAGCGCCGCGAGCACGCCGAGCAGCGCCGCTCGGGGCGTTACCCGGCGGAGGCGCTCGGCGAAGAAGGCGGCCAGGAACTCGATGACCCCGCTAACCATGCAGGCCAACATGCCCGCTTTCCAGGCCAGTCGGCTGGCATGATCCGCGCCGAGTTCCCCCTCGTATATCTTGTAGATTGGCGCCATGACGAACAGCGCGAACGCGAAGACCGAAGGGGTGTTGATGCCGTATGGCAAGGCCGTGCAATTCGGGTTGCGGTCCCGCCGGGCGACGTAGTGGGCCTGGGCCCCGTAGAAGAGGTTGCCGATCAGCAGGCTGATCGCGACGCCGGGCAGGATGCGGGTGGAGATGAGCTCGACCGACATCCCGACATACAGCGTGCACAGAAGAATGATCAGCAGCACCTGGACGAGGTTGTCGACCATCAGTCCGAAGAAGCCGTCGAGGTCGCCGCGACACCAGATGGGATAACGAAAGCTCTTCGCGTCAGACATGTGGCGCTCCATCTACTCACCGTTAGCTATCAGCGGTCAGCCTTCAGCTATCAGCCTCACACAATTAGCCCATTAGCAATGTGCTATTAGCTATTCCCGTAATGACCGTGCCGAAGGTCATGGTACGATTCGCTGTAACGATGCTCAAGCCCTTTCCGTTCGGATTCCTCTCCAGGCACGGGTGTGCGTCATTTGCGTGGATAAGCTGTCATTCCGAGCTTTTCACCGGCGGTGTGCCACTGCTCTTGAGCAGTGCCCAAGCGGTGTGCCACTGCTCTTGAGCAGTGCCCAAGCTACCGCTGGTCAAAAGAAGACACTGCTCAAGAGCAGTGGCACACAATGGC
>JAGMDK010000005.1 GCA_023128695.1 Phycisphaerae bacterium | reverse complement strand
GAACGTGGGAATGTGGGAACGTGGGTTGGAAGGTCTAGTTTCCACTTTCTAGAAGCAAGGGAAGGGGAATAGTGTTGAGGTGGGTTGGAAGACGTTCCCACGTTCCCACGTCTTCACGTTCCCACGCAAGGGAAGCGACCGTGAGTGAAGAGGTTCAGATTCCAGCGGAGGGCGCCTGGCGAGAGTGGGCCTACCGCCATCGTCGGCTGCTGAGCGCCGTGGCACACCTCCTGCTGTTCGGGTTGGCGTGGCTGGCGGCCTTTCTATTGGCCAACAACTTCAAGGGCTCGCCCTCCCTCTATCTGCCGGCTTCCTGGTCCCCCTACCAGCCCAACCCGGTTGATTACGACCCCAAGAGGATTGTCGAGACGGGGGACGCCGACAACCTGCTCTCCGGCTACATCAACATCACCGGCTTGAATGAGTCCAACACGGACCGGAACGGCAAGCTGTACTTGGCGGTGGTCGACGACGGGGGCGGTGAATACCACGTCGATATCTACCGCGACCGCGACGGCGTGCGTCGGGTTGGTTATACGGAGCCGTATCGGGAACCGGGCTTGCAGCCGGTCAAGCCGGTCGAGAAAACAGACTCCGCCGGCACGATCAGCGGCCATTTCGGCCTGGGGGGCACTATTACCGTGGACCGCCTGGGCGCCGGCACGGGCCTCGTCGTCGATTACGCCTTCCAGGACTGGCTAACGCTGTTTCTCGTGCCGCTGCTGGTCCCGGTGCTGACCATCAAGCTGACCGTGTTCGTGCTGATGGGCATACACCGGGCCTCGTGGCGGTACGTGAGTCTGCGGGACGTCTTCAGCATCACCAAAGCCGCCTGGTGGAGTTTTCTGGGCATCTTCATTGTCTATTACGTTTTACAGAACCTGAGCTGGTTTGGGCTCCAGATCGAAGTGTTCGGCGAGCGCTTCCCCGACTCGGTCTTCCTGGTCGATTTTGCGGGGACCATCGGCCTGGTCTGCGGGGCCCGGTTGGCGGTCCGGCTGTATTACGAGGAGAAGCGGCCCCCGGGCGACGGCGTGACCCCGAAGCTGCTGGTCCTCGGGGCGGGGAACGCCGGCGAGAATGTCGCCCGCGAGATCCTGCGCATGCCGGAGTCGCGCTATCGCGTCGTGGGTTTCCTCGATGACGACCGTAGCAAGCACGGCGCCCAAATCCACGGCATCGAGGTGCTCGGGCCGATCGCCGACGTCAAGGAAATCTGTAAAGAAAACGACGTCGACGAGATTCTGATCGCGATCCCGTCGGCGGCCCGCCGGCGGCTGCGCGAGGTGGTCGAACTGTGCCAGGGCACCAACCTGCGTTTCAAGACGCTGCCGGCCTTGATGGACTTGATCGAGGGCCGGGCCTCGGTCAAGGAAATCCGCGACGTGGACATCAACGACCTGCTCGGCCGCGCCCCGGTCAAGCTGGACGAGGAGCAGATCGGCAACTTCCTCCGGGGACGCGTCGTGATGGTGACCGGCGCCGGCGGGTCGATCGGCGCGGAGATGTGCCGCCAGATCGCCCTGTTCAAGCCGCGGCGACTCGTGTTGGTGGAGCGCGCCGAGCCCAGCCTGTTCCCGATCGATCGCGAACTGCGGGCGAGTTTCCCCGACATGGACGTCATCCCCCAACTTGCTGACATCGGCGACGAACGACGCATGGCCGCGATCATCGAGCAGGAAAAGCCCAGCGCCGTGTTCCACGCCGCGGCGCACAAGCACGTCCCGATGATGGAATACAACCCCGGCGAGGCGATCAAGAACAACATCCGCGGCACGCGGACCGTGGCCGACGTCGCCACGGGGTTCGGGTGCGAAAAGTTCGTGATGATCTCGACCGACAAGGCCGTCAACCCGACCAGCGTGATGGGATGCAGCAAACGGGTGGCCGAGATGTACATCCAGGCCCTCGATGCCCGCTCGCCGACCCAGTTCGTCACCGTCCGCTTCGGCAACGTGCTCGGCAGCAGCGGCAGCGTGATCCCGATCTTCAGGGAACAGATCGCCCGCGGCGGCCCGGTGACGGTCACGCACCCGGAGATGATGCGTTACTTCATGACCATCCCCGAAGCGGCACAATTGGTGCTCCAGGCCGCCTCGATGGGCGCCGGCGGCGAAATCTTCGTCCTCGACATGGGCGAACAAGTCAAGATCGTCGACATGGCCCGACAGATGATTACCCTCTCCGGTTTTCGCCCCGAGGTCGATATCAAGATCGAATACTGCGGCATTCGCCCCGGTGAAAAGCTCTATGAAGAGTTGGCAATCGACGGCGAAGACGTCTCGCGGACGGCTCACCCGAAGGTCGGCATCTGGCAGAACATTCCGACCGACTGGGATACGCTGGTCCAGTCGATCGGCGCCCTGGTGGCCGACGCGGACGGGTTGGCACGCGAAGAGGCCCGCCGCCGACTCAAACAAATCGTGCCTGAATTCCAGCTTGAACCCCCAGCGGCGGACCAGCCCAAGTCGAAAACCAGTCCGCCGCTCGCTTCCGCCGACACCAAGATCGCACCGGTGTAGCACTAACCGGACCGTGTCAGCCGCGCGGTTACCAGTCGCGCTCGACCGGTTTGTGGCGGGCGGCGCGCTGCCGGGCGAGCATCTCCCGCCGAGCTTTTTCAGCATCGCGGACCATTTGCAAAAGCCGCTCGGCCTGGGCGGGCGTCAGGTGGATGGGCGTGGCCGGCTGGTCCGCTTCCTGCTCGCTGCCGGTGGGCTGGGACTCGGCGGGCGTCGGCTGTGATTCGGCTTGCGCTTGCTGTTTTTCCTCTTGTTCTTCTTCTTCACCCTCTTCGTCGGGCTGGTTTTGTGACGAGTCGCCCTGCTCTGATTGTTCGGATTGCTGGTTGTCTTGCGATTCCGACGGCTGGCTTGCGGGTTGCTTGTCTTGGTCCTGTTTCTCCTGCTCGCCCTGTTGACCCTGCTGTTGCTGCTGTTGTTGGAGTTGCTGCTCGAGCTGTTTTTTGAGCAGGTGGGTCAGCTCGAGGTTCGCGCGGGCGTCGGTCAGCGTCGGATCGAGCCGCAGGGCGTCGCGGTACAGCTCGGAGGCTTCATCGAGCCGTTCCAATGCCTGTTGCGGATCCATCTCATCTCGGCCGGTACGGAGCCCGGCCGCTACATTCAAGGCCTGAGCGTAGTCGCAATTACCAAGGTTGTAGCTGGTGCGGGCCTCGAACGACGCGTCGCCCAGGGATTTGACGCGGGACCATATTTCGCGGGCTTCGTCAATCTGGTCGAGCTTGAAATTGGCGGCGGCTTGGTTGTGCAAGAGGGCGGGAGACGTCATTGTCTCATCTGCTGAAACCGCCAATTCATAGCTGTCCAGCGCCTCCTGGTAACGACCGGTGGCGTAATGCTCGTTGCCCTGCTGGATCAGGTCGCGCGGCGTATCGGCAAGGGCGATTGACGGTAGCGTTCCGAAGACCGCAATACAGGTTGCCAGCCAGAGGGCCACCCGACTCCATGTCTCCCTCGCTTGCGCCTCGGGCTCGGAAGGACGTCTCATGCGGCTTCCTCACGTTGAACTTGAGCCATATTGCCAACCTCGGCGACGCGGCGCGGGCCGTCGCGGAGAAACGAATCCAACAACACCAGCAGCAACGCCACGAGCGCAAATGGATGATAGCGTGACGGCTGGCGAACGGCTTGCTCCTCGGTTTCCTCCTCGTAGCGAATCACCTGCGCGACCTTGCCGTAGATTTCGCCGAGGTCGAAGTTGCTGGTTCCAACGGGAACGAACACGCCCTTGTTGGACACGCCGGCGATTTGCTCCAGGGCGGTGAAGTCCGCCTTGCTCCAGACGAACTCGCTGTCGTATTTGAGGTAGGTTTCGCCGCGCCGGCCCGGCAGCGGGATGCGGGCCCCTTGTTCGGGATCGCCCAGGGCCAAGGCGATGATGGAGGCCTGCTGGTCCTTCCACACGCCGGCGGCGGCCTCGACCGGGAAGCTCTCCTGGTCCTCGCCGTCGGTGATGAGGATGATCACCTTGTGGGTGTCGATCTCGTCCGCGAACAGATCGTCGGCCTTGCGGATGGCGTCGCCGATCAACGTGCCGCCGCGGGGCGAACTCTGGATGGAGACGTCGTCGAGGGCCAGGCGGTAGAACCCGTAATCGGTGGTCAGCGGGCAGGCCGGAGATGGCACGCCGGCGAAGGTTATCAGGCCAATGCGGTCGCCGCCGAGCGCGGGCAGCAGGTCGTCGCGGATGGCCAGCTTGGCGCGTTCGAGACGATTGGGGGCGATGTCGCGTGCCAGCATCGAGCGTGAGACGTCGAGCAGCACGATAACGTCGATGTTCCGCCGTACCAGGTGCTGCGTCTGCTCTCCCCAGCGGGGGCCGATGAGAGCGGCGACAAGAGCTATTAGACTAACTGCAATCAACGACAGTCGCAGCACCGGTCGCATCCAGCCGGTGCCGGGCGTCAGACGCGGCAGAAGGCCCACGGCGGCAAAGCGCCGTAAGGCTCGGCGACGCTGCCAGATGCCGTACAGCCCGACGGCCGCGATGGCTACGACAACCCACAGCAAATGCAGCCAGCGGAGATCGTCAAATTGCACGTCCTGCACAGCCTATGACTCCACAGTCTTGTTGATTGACGATTGACGATTGACGATTGCAGATTGCAGATTGACGTTTGACGTTTGACGATTGGGAGACGGGCTATGAGTCGCGCTGGGGCTGTTGGCTCCATGCACGTCAATCGTCAATCGTAAACCGTCAATCGTCAATCGAATCACGGAATCTTCCTCAACAGCGTGGCGTCCAGCAGCGTCTGCATGCCCAGGCACACGAAAGCCGCCATCAGCCAGGGCCACGCCAGCTCGCCCCACTCCACGAAACGGTGTTCCTCGGTCTTGGTGCGTTCGAGCCGGTCGATTTCGGCGTAGATCTCCTCGAGCGCGGCACGGTCTCTGGCCCGGTAGTGCTTGCCGCCGGTGACCTCGGCGATGTGTCGTAGCTCGCGATCGTTCACCGGTCGGCGGCGTCCCCAGCCAACGTGCTCGCCCGTGCCGGCCAGAATGGTGTAGACCTTGATGCCGAAGGTGGCGGCGAGCTCACCGGCCTGCGTTGGAGTGATCATGCCCTGGTTATTCTCGCCGTCGCTGAGCAGGATGACCGCGCGGCTGGTGATGATGAGCTGGTCGCCGGAGCCGGTCGTGCGTTTGAGGTCCTTAAGGCGTTCGACCGCCAGGGCCAGGGCGTCGCCGATGGCGGTGCCGTCTTCATCCCGGTTGCCACGCAAGCGGCCGGATGAATCCACCCACCAGATCAAGTGCGTGTCGTCGAGCACGTCCAGCAAGGCGTCGCGATCAAGCGTCAGGGGACATACGCTGTCGGCGTACCTGGCGAAACGGATCATGCCGATCAGATCGTTGGGTCGGCCCGGCAGGTTGTCGTCACCAACGACGAAACGCCGAAAGACGTCCTTCACCACGTCCAGCCGCGTCCAACGCTGGCTCCGTGGCGAAAGGTCCAAATCATTCATGCTGGTGGAAATGTCCAGCACCATCTGAATCGCGATGCCCTCGACCAGGACCCGCCGCGATTCGTTCGGCGTCTGGGGGCGGGCGGCGGCAACGATCAAGCAAACTAGAGCGGCGGTCCGCAGGATCGGCAGGATCAGGCGTAGATGCCGCCGCGGTGTCCCGCCGGCGGTCCGCACGGCATGTAGGCTCGAAAAACGGATGACCGACCGGCGGCGTGGATGCCGCCAGAGCAGCAATAATGCCGGCACGAGCAACAGTAGCAGCAATGCCCAGACCCAGGGGAAGGGCCACCACAGCCAATCCGGAGACAGAGGCAGATGTGTGGGCGTCATGCGGCCTGCCCTCCCGGAGGGGTGGAAGACGTCGGACTCGGAGGGGCAACGCTACTGCTCGTCGGACTCGGAGGCCTGACGCTACTGGCCGCGGTGGCGTGTACGAAAGCCCGTGCCATGGCTAGAGCGGCTTCGGCGTCTTCGCGACGGGCACTGCCGGCCGCGTATTTCACGATGTCACAAGCCTCCAGAAAAAGCCGCAACCGATCGGCGTCGTAAGGCAGAGCCCGCTGGTCGCGCGCCAATGCAGCCAGGAATTCCTCGGTCGTCATCTCTGGGGCCGCCAGCGAGAATTTCCGTTCGATGTAACTACGGACGATTTCAGTCAGCCGATAGTAATACTCGCGCTTACGGCCCTGCTCCAGCCAAGTGCCGGCCGCCAACTCCTCCAGCGCGCGCAACGCCCAGACCTCCGGCAGAATCGGCGGCGGCGGTCGCAGCGCACGCCGGCGCAGAGTTCGATAAATCAGCATGGCGACCATAAAGGCGCCGGCGTTCGCAGCGGCAAGCACGGCCCAATGCCACGCCGATCGTGGTGGTTTCGGCGTCAGCAGCGTGCCGGTGATATCGCGGGGGCGATCCGGGCTGTCGCTCTCGGTCAGGGCGGAGCGGACTTCGAGCTGGATCGCGTTGCTCACCAACTCGTGTTCGAGCGAGTGCCGTAGCGGCCGGCCCCCGTGCCGACCGAGCGGCTGAGTACTGGTTTCCGGAGGGGCATATCGCACCGTCAGCGGGGGGATTTCGAGCAGGCCGGAGAAGAGCGGCTCGAAAGCGTAATCCCGTCGCCAAAGCATGCCGGTCGACGTCGGGCGTGGGTTGGGGGCGTCGATCGCGCGCGCGTCGAGATCGCCGAAGGCTTCCTCGGTTGGGAACGAGACGGAGTATCCGGTCGGCGTTTCGACCGTGAGAGTTACAGTCAGGGAATCGCCGACTTGGGCTTCAAGCGGACCGGCCTCAACGGTGAACTTGAGCGGACCGCGTTCGACGATGTCGCGGACAAGCTCCGGTTCAGGAATCGGTTGCCGACGACAACCGCTGAGCAACAGTAGCGGGAACAACAGTAGGGGGAATAGCAATAGGGAGGGCACCATGTGGCCGTGCGCGATTCGGTGGCGCTGCCTGGGAGGGCGAGGCTCCTGCCGAGCCTGGCTCAGCGGGAGCTTCGCCCTCCCGTTCTCTTGCGTGCTAAAGCGCTGGGCCACCCGGTCGTCCCCTGAAAAGAGACACGGTCGGAATGACGGCTTCCAGCACCTCATCGCCTGCGCCCCCGCCGGCGGAAGAAGGTCGTCAGTGGTTCCACGAACGACGCCCCGGTGTTGACCTCCAACATATCAATCCGCAGCTTGCGGAACTCGGACATCAGCTCCGCGCGACGTTGCTCGGCGAGCCGCGCGAACCGCCGACGAAATGCTCGCGAGCTGGTGTCCACCAGCAGTTGCTCGCCCGTCTCCGGGTCGAACAAATCCAGATAGCGCACCGGCGGCAACGCGGCCTCCCGCTCGTCACGCACCAGGACCGGGATCAGATCGTGCCGATGCCGGACTACCCGCAGCGGCCCCTGGAACGTGGGCGACTGAAAGTCACTGATCAAAAAAACCACCGCCCGGCGGCGATGCACGCGGTTGAGGTACTCGAGCGCGGCGGCGACGTCGGTTCGGCGGCCGGCCGGCTGGTGGTACAGCAGCTCACGCACCACGCGCAGCACGTGCCGCAGGCCT
Source organism: Phycisphaerae bacterium (assembly GCA_023128695.1). GTDB lineage: Bacteria > Planctomycetota > Phycisphaerae > UBA1845 > Fen-1342 > JAGMDK01. Next base: position 8,380 of record JAGMDK010000005.1, on the reverse strand, counting down.
TTGCGGGCCGGGACGAAACGCTCGATACGGTCGGTGAACAGGATCAGCCCGACCTTGTCGTTGTTCTGGATGGCGGAGAACGCCAGTGTGGCCCCGAGTTCGGCGACGAGTTCGCTCTTGAGCTGGTCGCGGGTGCCAAAGTCTTGTGAGGCGCTGACGTCGACGAGCAGGACGACCGTCAGCTCGCGTTCCTCGCGGTAGTTCTTGACGAATGGCCGGCCGGTGCGGGCGGTCACGTTCCAGTCGATCGTACGGACGTCGTCACCCGGCTGATACTCGCGCACCTCCTCGAACTCCATCCCGCGGCCCTTGAAGGCGGAGTGATACTGCCCGGCGAAGATGTCGTTGACCATCGCCGAGGTGATGATCTGGATGCGGCGGACTTTTTTAAGAATCTCGGCTGGGATCATCGTATTGTAATGACTCGCGTCACCATTACCATTCAAATATCTTCTAGCAGAAGCATCGAGCAAAATCCGAATTGTATGGACGTATTCCAGGAGTGAAAGCGCTCGTAAAACAATCAATTCACGCCCTTGCGCTTGACGAGTGTCGATACGAGTAGAGAATACTACGAGAGCGTCAGAAAATGCGAGTCGCCTACTCGGAGAGGTCCTCGGTTTATGAGCAAGCAACGCTCCACCTTGCCGGATTTCACGAAACCACCTGTCGTAGAGGTTGCATTATCGGTCCAATTTGATGCTCTGGCTGATCTTGGCGCCGTGCAGCTCGGACTACTATGGTCGCAGTTCCGTGACCGGTTTCCGAAAGTGGAGGAGCATCCACCTCTCGATCCGAGCTTTGAGCAATTCGGTGTGCGAGGATCACCCTCGTCGGCACCGCGACTGAGGATTTTGACGAAGCCTCCATCGGCACGCTGCTGGTTCTTGAATGAAGAAGGAACTGAGCTGATCCAGGTGCAAAGTGATCGTTTCGTGCACAACTGGAGAAAGGCTGATACAAGTCAAGCGTACCCCCGGTACAAACATGTCCGTGAAACATTCAAGCGTGAACTGGAGGTTTTTCACGAGTTCTTGTCGTCTGAGCGTCTGGGTCAGTTCAAACCCAATCAGTGTGAAGTTACTTACGTCAACCACATTCTTTCAGGGGCTGGTTGGGAGAATCATGGCCAGCTCGACAAAATATTTACCGTACTCACGCACCAGTATAGCGATACGTTTCTCAGCAGCCCCGAGGATGCTCGGATAGTGATTGACTACGTCATCCCCGCTCCCGATGGTACGCCACTGGGGCGTCTGCACGTGTCTGCCGAGCCCGCCTGCCGCGCGGCTGACGACAAACCAATTCTGATCCTTAAACTGACGGCACGCGGCCGACTGACTGAAAGTGGCCTGAATGGTGTTTTCAGCACGTTGGATCTTGGCCGCGAGTGGGTGGTGCGCGGATTTGCGTCGATAACTGAGCCCGAAATGCACGCAATCTGGGGAAGAACTGATGTCCATCGCTAGCGCGCCAACAGAACATACCATCCGCGAATATCTCACCGGGACCGAGTATACTCGCCATCCGGGCGACCGGACCTTACTACCGCGTGAGCTGCTTTCAAATGATCAAAGCCGTTGTCGTGTCTTAAATGCCCGATTAACGAATGATTGTCTGGAAATAGAGATCGAGGGCGCCCCACCGACCTGGTTCGGTCGAGCCTTAGATCAGATGACCCGCTTCTTGCAGCTCCCAGAGAACTGGGACAGCTATGGGGCGAATGCGATTGATCCACGCTGCGTTGTCGAGTCTCTTCGACTCGTGCTAGATATAATACGCCCGAACACGCCCGCTCCTTCATTCGTACCGACACGGTCAGGGGGAATCCAATTTGAATGGCATGAGCATGGCATTGATTTGGAGGTGGAGGTCGAAGCGCCATCTTCATGCAGTGTGTACTTCCTTAACAACCACACAAAAGAGGAAGTAGAACTCGGACTTAGTTATGATCTTTCCCGGCTCATAGAGTTCATTGATGCTATATCCCCCGCGCGTCCACGTGCCGGGAGCTCGGGGTAGCGACGGATGGAAGTGCCCCAGTACGCGGACGATCCAACCATCACGAACGATGCGGTCTTATGGCGATACATCCGTCCAGAGCAGGTCGTAGCCGACAACAATCTTGGTTGTTACCGCCCCAGTTCCGCCTGTTTTACTGACAGTTCGGACGGGACCGCGATGTCCGTATTACTCGCGAACCTCGTCGCGGTTAGTAACCGTCATGCGAGCGATCTACTGACGGGGAAATGGCACGACACTTACTTGGCATCATTCACTGCCGGATTCGCGCGCAATCTCGATCTTGGAGTAACCACGGACCCGCCGGTTCCCGAGGAACCCGCCCACGCGTGGGTGTTTGGGAAGAAAACGAAAGGTGTCAGATCAAGACTGGCCAAGGCGGCACAATGGGTGATTGGCCCACCGGCGTTGGATAAAGGCAAGTAAGATAATATACCTCCACACACGTTCATCGTCCATGCTGTACTCCCCGAAACCCAGGTACCACTTCAATTGTCATCAACCCGCGGGGAGGTCTCGGTCGGGGAAGCGGCCGACGAATCCTGCCGGCGGCGTACAAGGCTGATCAGTATGCCGCTGATAACGTAGGCAAACGCCAACACGACCAGCAGGGCCTCGAACTTATACCACCCCAGCCCGATGATCACGATCAGCCAGACCAGGTGCGTCGGCGGGTGTTTCCGGCGGATGTAGACGTTGAAGACGTGGACGTAGTCGAGCCGGCTCACCATCAGCAGACCCACCGAAAACGCGGTGAGGGCGATGACCCAGCGCGAGACGTTGGCCCAGTCCATACCCCATAACGCTGAATTCGCCAGCCGCAGGTGTTCGTGCAAGGCCAGCAGCGCCACGACCGCCGCCGCGGCTCCGGGACTGGGCAGGCCGCTGAAGGCGCGTTGGGCCTCCTCGCCTTTGACGTTTTCGACGTTGTAGCGAGCCAGGCGGATGGCGGCACAACTGAGGTACACCAACACGCAGATAATGCCGGCGCGAATTTGCAGGCGTGATGCGTCGGGTTCATCGGGCGGAGCGCCGAGGGCGGGACGCAATAGCAGCGTAACGAACAGGGTCGCCGGGGCCACGCCGAAACTGACGATGTCGGAAATCGAATCAAGTTGGGCTCCGAATTCGCTGGTGCGTCGTGTTATGCGGGCCAGGCGGCCGTCCAGGGCATCAAAGATCATCGCCAGGATGATCAGGTAGGCGCCAGCAGCGATGTGAGTAGGGAAAAGCTGCTCCAGACGGGGGTGGAAGACGTATTCGGGCCCCGCGAATTCCGCGCGCATCGACAACAAGCAGCAGAAAATCGCCAGAAACCCGCAGATTAAATTGCCCAGCGTGGCGGCCGCCGGCAGCAGACTGATGCCGATCAAGCGACGACGCGCAGGCGTCACTTCAGTTTGAATTTGCCTTTCTTCGTCCAGGATGACCATGAAGTCATTCCTCGGGCGGGGCGTCGACTTCAAGGCGGTCGTTATCACTCGAAATTGCCGAAACCGCGGCGCCGTGCCGCAGACGCGCCAAGATTGTCCGGCCGGCCTTGACCTGCTGGCCGATCGCCACACAGATTTCCCAGCCCGGATCCTCGGGCAAGCACACCTCCGTCCGTGAGCCCAGCTTGATCATACCAAAGCGCTCGCCGCCGGCCAACTCAGCACCGGCCCCCGCCGTACACACAATGCGGCGAGCGAGGATGCCGGCGATCTGGCGGACGCGGATCGGCCCCGGCAGCGGAGCCACGGGCTCGATGATCACCGTGTTGCTTTCATTCCGCGTGTCGGCGTCAGCCCGCATAGCGTTGAGAAACTCGCCGGGGCGGTATTTTACATCTATCACGCGGCCCGCGCAGGGGCTGCGGTTGATATGCACGTTGAAGATGCTCAGGAAGATCATGATGCGCAGCATTCGTCCGCCGTCCGGGCTTTCGAGGTCCCGGGTAATTTCCACCACCTTGCCGTCGGCCGCCGCGAGGATCAAATCCGCCCCGGTCGGCGGACGACGAGCCGGGTCGCGGTAGAACGACAACAAGGCCAGGGCGACCACCACCGGCACCAGGGCCCACCAGCCGAAGAAGTGTGCGATCACCGCGGCGGCAAAGCCGCCGAGGATGATGATAAGCGTGATTTCGAGCCGGGCGTACGGAGCCATGGGATGTTGTTCCAAAGGGTACCTGACAAATTCGGCGGCCCTGTCTGTCAGGCATCCCATCCATAACATTTTACATAACCGTGCACAATCTCGCACCTGCTTGATGATCGTACGGCCGCGCGGACTAAAGTCCGCGGCTCTTCGTTGGCGCACGATCACGCTTGGTCATTTAACAACTCGTCGATCAGTTTCGCCACGCCGCCGGCGTATGCAAGAGCCGCAAGAACATGTATTCTCGTTGATCCGGCCGGCCATGGGAAGACTCGGCGTGCTACGTGTTCTGCTGGTTATCGTGTTCGCTCCCGGGGTCACGCTGTTGGTGTGGCTCGCGCTCGGGGCCCGGGCGGAGCGGGCGGATTTCGTCCTGACGAGCAGCGAGCCGCGGACCCTCGATCCGCACCGCGTCAGTTGGCTGCCGGAAATCCAGCTCGCGGGGGCGATGTTCGAGGGCTTGACACGGCTGAATGCGGACACGTTCCAACCCGAGCCGGCCGTCGCGAGCCGGTGGGACGTCAGCGACGATGGCACCACGTACACCTTCCAACTCCGCCCCGAGGCCCGCTGGACGACCGGCGAGCCGGTGGTCGCCGAGGATTTCCGTTTTGCCTGGCTGCGGGTGCTGGATCCCAAGAGCGAGGCCCAATACGCCCATTTGCTGTTCGTCATTCGCGGGGCGGAAAGCTACTACCGCGCGCGGCTCGACGACGACCCGGACGACGACATTCCGGGGGAGCGGGTTGGGATCGCGGTGCCGGGCCCGCGGACGTTGCGGGTCACGCTCGCCGGCCCGTGCTCGTATTTTCTCGATCTGACGTCGTTTATAACATTTTCGCCGGCCCACCGGGCCACGCTCGAAAAGTGGGCCTATCGCGACGGGCAGGTGCTGCGGCAGTCGCAATACCTGTGGACGCGGCCGGGCAACATCGTCTGCAACGGGGCGTTCGTGCTGACCCGCTGGGATTTCAAGCAGTGCCTCTGGCTGGAGCGGAACCCGTACTATTGGGACACCGCCGCCATCGGCGTCAATACAATCGAGGCGTACGTCACAAACGACCCGAATGCCGCCCTGATCGCATACGAGACGGGACGCGTCGATCTGGTGCGGGGGGTGGAACGTTCGGTGGCGGAGGTGCTGCTGGCCGAGCAACAGGCCGGCCGGCGGCAGGACTTCCACTCCGGCGACCGCTTCGCGACCTTCTTCTTCCGGGTCAATTGTCGGCGTCCGCCATTGACGAACGCCGCTTTGCGCAAAGCCCTCTCGCTGGCGATCGACCGAGCCGCGATTTGTGAGCACGTCCTGCGGCTGGGGGAGACGCCGGCGTACACCTACGTGCCCCGCCCCGCGCTGCCTCTCATGCCGCGCGCCTCGGCTGCCGGCGAGACGATCTTTTACCAGCCCCCGCGGGGCCTCGGCGCGGGGCTGAGCCCCGCAGAGCGAGTTGCATTGGCCCGCGAGCACCTCCGCCGCAGTGGTTTTGACCGCAGCCGACCGCTCGAGATCGCCTTTGCCCCAACGGACCCCGAGCAACGCTTCGTGGCCGAGGCGGTGCAGGCAATGTGGGAAGAGGTCTTGGGCATTCGGGTCGAGCTAAAAACGAACGAGGGCAAAGTCCTCAGCACTCGCATCCGCCGGCTCGATTACGACGTCGTCCGCGGTAACTGGTTCGGCGACTACATGGACCCGAGCACATTTCTCGACCTGTTCACCACGACGAGCGGGCAGAATCGCACCGGCTGGAGCGACGCCGAGTACGACCGTCTGATTGCCGCCGCCGCGCGTGAGCCCGACGACGCCGAGCGTTTTGCCTTGTTGGAGGAGGCGGAGCGCATCTTGTGCGAGGAGGAACTGCCGATCATTCCCGTCTATCACCGCCGGGGCAATTATCTGTTGAACCCCCGCTTCGGCGGCATCAACGATAATGTACGCGATCTGTTGCAGATTCACCGCGTGCGTATTTTGGACGGCCCGGCAGCCGCGGGTCGTGATGAGGACTAGCATTCTCAATCCTCGTCCCCCGGCGGAGGCGGCAGCGGGTCCGGAATGTTGACTCGCTCGATTTTTGTCGCCCGCCCGGTCGAGTCCTCGGTTTCGATGATGACGCCGCACAGCCGGACGTCCTCGGTCGCGACGGTATACGGGCGCGGGACGCCCGTGACCAGCGACTGCACGACGGCGTGCTTGTCGCGGCCCAGCACGGAATCATACGGCCCGCTCATGCCGACGTCCGTGATATACGCTGTCCCCTGCGGGAGGATCTGTTCGTCGGCGGTCTGCACGTGGGTGTGCGTTCCGAGCACCGCCGTGACCCGGCCGTCGAGATACCAGCCCAGGGCGACCTTCTCGCTGGTCGTCTCGGCGTGCACTTCCACGATGACGGTCTTCACCGCGGACGAGATGCCCTCGAGCATGCGGTCGGCGGCGTGAAACGGGCAGTCCGAGCGAATGTTCATGTACGTTCGCCCCAGCACCACGAACACCGCCACCGGAGCCCCGTCGCGGGCCTCGACGATCGCCAACTCCCGCCCCGTGGCTTCTCGCGGCAGGTTCGCCGGACGAATGACGCGCTCCTCGGATTCCAGCAGGGCAATCGTCTCGCGGCGTTTGTAGACGTGGTCGCCGAGCGTGCAGACGTCCACCCCGTAGTGCCGCAGCTTGAAGAACATCGGCGCCGTCAGGCCGCTGCCGGCCGCGGCGTTCTCCGCGTCGGCAATCACGCAGTGCAAGTCGCGTTCGCGAATCAGCCTGGGAATGATTTGTGAACAGACGTGCTTGCCGGGCCGCCCGACAATGTCCCCGATGAACAGTAATCGCATGAGCCAACTTTCTAGCGTCCCGCGTCGCTGAGCGCGGCGAGACGAGCAATAGCAGTATAGCCCTTCCACGCGGCGCGACAATAGCAACAGCCATGGGTGGCACGGCTGTGTCAGCCGTGTACAAGTCGCAGGTATTCACGGCCGACACGGCCGTGCCACCCATCAACGCAACGCTGACAGAGCACTAGAAGTATAGCCCATCCGCGCGGCGCGACAATAGTAACAGCCGAGCCCCGTGATGTTCGCGCAAAAATATCGCGGCGTGTTTCCTGGGCCGGCGCTCGCCGTTCTTACTCCGGGGGTTTGCAGTGCGAACAAGGCGTGTAGCCCTTGGCCTTGGCTTCCTTCAAGGTCAGCTCAAGCGCCCCTCTGCGAACGTGGTAGCAATCTTTCCGGTGGTACTTCCGGCCGTGCTTGGTCACGTAGACCTTGACATGGGCCCCGGTCTCCGGTTGCCCCGGCGGCGCAGGCGCCGCCCTCTGCGCCGCCGGCTGGGACCTCGGCGGATCCTGCACCCGCTGGGGGGCACGCGGACTCCACACGCCTTTCTGAATCTTCCGCGCCCACAGCTCGTACGTTCGCAGAAGCTTTTGGTGCTCGAACGGCTCCGGGGCCGAAAGCCGGGCATAGCCTTGGCGGATGAGTTCCAGATTCACGAACAGGCCGTCCGGGGCCCGATAGGCGTAGGCCCAGAAGCGGTCCTGGCGGTCGCGCAGCGGCCAGTCTTGCTCGTATTCCACGTACACGGACTCGCCCTGCAAGAGTCGCAGGAGGAAGGCCCGGGCCTCATCTTCCGCCGATCCGCTCTTCGGCGCGTAGAGCCCGATCAGTCGCAGGATCCGGTTCTCGCCGGAGAGGCGCACGACCAGGACGTTGCCGGCGCGGACGTCGAGGACCTCAAACGCGGGTCTGTTCTCGAAGTCCTTGAGCGGCGGCTTCGGCAGCGCGTCCTCCGCCCACTCTCCGCCGCCGGCCACCGGCAACAGCGTGAGCGCGCCGAGCAAGAGTGCCAGCAACCAGCGGTGCGCGACCCCCAGCTTCGGCGAGTTCTTCATCTCGACCTCCCGTTTATCCCCAGGATTTCCCAGCCCACGACCCTGAAGTGTGATACATCCGGTCTGCCATTTATCCTTCTCAAATAGCATACCTTATATAGTAACACCTTCCTTGTCTAAATGAATTGCTCGCGATCGGAGTGTTGTTGATCGCTAGTTGTCTCTGTCGCACGCGGTTTGCCGTCATCGAAGTGTGCTATAATGTCCACTATGAGCGAAAACGTCGTCCGTTCCATTATCGGGCACCCACGGGAGGGCGAGGCTCAGGCCGAGCCAGGGGCGCCGCGGCTCAGCTTTCACCGGGGCTTTCACTAGTCCGGATAAGTCACACCGCAGAGACC
>JAGMDK010000499.1 GCA_023128695.1 Phycisphaerae bacterium | reverse complement strand
GGACAGAGCCCGGACGCTACATTTTTGGCCGAAGCCGACTTTTGCGGCGGACTGTTAAGCGTCGGCACTGTCCTTCCGAAACGCGCGAAGATTATCGGGCCTGGCATAAATTGCCATTTGTTGTCATAGATGATATACTTCGGGTGAGGAGGTGCGTTGTACGATGACGACCATGAACATTTCCTTGCCGGAAGAGATGAAGACCTTTGTCGACGAGCAAGTGGCCAAAGGGGGGTTTAGCACCGCCAGCGAGTTTATTCGAGCGCTGTTGCGCGACGCCCAAAAGCGCGCCGACGACGAGCGGTTGGAGCAGTTGTTGCTGGAGGGTTTGGACTCCGGGCCGGCGACAGAGATGACCCAGGCCGATTGGGACCGGTTAGAAGAGAATGCTCGGCAACGTTGGGCTAAACGGAACACCTGATGAAGCGCCGCGTAAATAAGTCATCGGCGGCTCTGCGCGACTTGGCGGAACTAGGGGCTTATATCGGTCATGACAGTCTCGAGGCCGAACTCCGCTTTTTCAAGGCGGCTCAGGTCGAGTTCGAGAGACTTGCCAAGATGCCGCGTCTGGGCAAACCCCACATCCTTCAGAATCCACGTAACGGTATCGACGTGATCCGCGTGCTGCATGGGGCGCGCGACGTGGAGAGTATTCTGGAAGCCGAGGAATCTGAGGAGTGAGTTGCTAAAGCTCTGGGCCACCCCATCAATGGTAATTCATCAAATCAGCGTAGACAGAGCACTAGTGCTCCGTCGCAGTTGAATTGACGGGTTGCGTATCGATCAGAATGTGTGCCACTGCTCTTGAGCAGTGCTAGATATCGTCGAGTGCTCCAGAATCCTTAAGAAACACTGCTCAAGAGCAGTGGCACACCAGCCCATCAATTGACGAGCGACAGAGCACTAGCTCGCTCAATCCCGCCGGCCGAGCAGGTGGGCGAGCGAACTTGCCAATTTGTCCAAAGCGGACGCGTCGGGCAGGGTCACCGTCAGCTTCAGCCGACCTTCTTCGTCCTTCTCCAGGCACTCGGCCAAACGCTCCTTGACCGTCTCGGCCGTTTTCCGGGACTCGTCCGTCTCTTCCCGCGGGGGGAACAGTTCGCCCAAAAGGGAGAACGCCGCCCCGAGGAGCTGCCCGCCCGCCACGGCGACTTTCTCCTGCCGGGCGAGCCGTTGAGCTGCTTCGGTCTGCCGGCGCTGCTCGCTCTCATCCAGCGGCGCGTCGGGCGTGGTGCCCAGCAGGACCTCAAGCCGGCGTTTGAGCTCTTCCATGCCGCTGGCGAGTTGCACGGTGTCAACGTCAGACTCGGCGTCGAGCGCCGCCAGGGCCAGCTCGTGCTTGGCCGAGAGCGTGGTCAGCAGGTTCTCTTCAATGGTCTGCTCGGTGACGAGTACGAAGACCTGGACCGGGGACTTCTGCCCCATGCGGTGCGCGCGGGAGATGCGCTGCTCCAGCACGGCCGGGTTCCACGGGAGATCCACGTTGATGACCGTGTTGGCGGCCTGGAGATTCAGCCCGGTCGCCCCGGCGTTCGTGGTGACAAAGAGCCTGCAAACCGGATCCTTCTGAAAAGTGTGGACGAGTTGCTGTCGTTTTCTCTGGGGCACCGAGCCGTCGAGCCGGACGTATTGAATCCCGCGCTTTTCGACCAACGGCTCGATCAGGTTCAACATCGTCGTCCATTCCGAGAACAGGACGGCCTTGCGATCCTCTTCCGCGAAGAGCTCGGCGAGCAGGTCGTCGAGCGCCTCCAGCTTGCTGGAGTAGCCCGGTGCTTCCTTGTCCACCAGGAAGGTGCTGTCGGCCGTCATGCGGCACATCAGCAGCGCCTTCTGTAAGCGCAGCAAGTCCATCTCGGTGATGTATTTCTTCCTGACGATCAGACTGATGATCCGTTTGTGCTCCTGATGGAGACTGACCTGTTCACCAGTGGGCGCGAGGCGGACAATCTCCGTGGTCCGCGGCGGAAGGTCCTGCATGACCGCGGCCCGCGTGCGGCGAAGCATGACGGGACGCAGGTTCTTGCGCAGCACGTCCAGATTCTTGTAGCCCAGCACCTTGCCCTTCTCATCGACAACCCGGTGACGGTTGAAGAAGCGGAACGCCGGGCCCAGGCGGCGATCGTCGATGAACTCCGTCACCGAGAACAGATCGTCGAGCCGGTTCTCCAGCGGCGTCCCCGACAGCACCAGCGCAAACGGCGATTTCAGCCCCTTGACGACGCGGCTGGTCTTGGCTTCCCAGTTCTTGATCCGCTGCCCTTCGTCCAGGATAATCAGGTCCCATTTGACCTTCTCAATCGCGAGGATGTCGCGCAGCACCTGCTCGTAGTTGCACACGGTGAAGAAGCTGCCGTTCATATATTGTCGTACGCGCTCCGGGGCGCTGCCCAGGACGAGTTGACAGTCTCGGAAAGAGAAGCGCTGCACCTCGCTGCGCCACTGCGCCTTCAGCGTGGCCGGACAGATGACCAGGACTTTGGAGATGTCCGCCTCTTGCGCCAGCAGCTCGGCCACGCCGATGCCCTGGATGGTTTTGCCCAGCCCCATGTCGTCGGCCAGAATCGCGCGTCCGGTGCCCACGGCGAAAGCGATGCCGTCCATCTGATAGGGCAGGAGCTCGGCCTTGAGCAAATCTCTGCGCAGGGGATGCTTCTTCGGATCACGGCGAATCTCCGCGACCTTGGACCCGATACGTTCCAGGAAAAGCTGCTGGTTGATGTATTCCTCCGCGTCCGGATAGATCGTTACTTCGCAGTCCAACGCCGTCAGCTTCCGCACTCGTTGAAGCAGGTCGTGCACGTTGCCAATCGCACGGCCCGTAAGCGGATTGACGATCGCGGAAATCGACTCGGGGAGGGCGAAGCTCCCGCTGAGCCATTCGTCGAGCTTGCTCGGCACCAGCAGCCGCAGCTCGAGCTTCTTCCCGTAGTGTAGATGGACGGCAAGGCCCTTTTGCCCGAAGGGATGCTTGCAGACGGCGGCCGGGAAGCGGCTCTTGACCTTCCGCTGGACGTTCAGGATATGCTTGCACACGCCGAGGGTGTTTTTGCGAAAGTCCGGGCAAGAGCAATAGGACTCCCCGGGCTGCCAGCCGCGCAGGGCCACGCGATAGGTCTTGCCCGAGGCGGCGTTGGTCACCAGATAATCCGTCCAGAGCCGCTCCGAGTTCGCCGAGCGGACCGTCATCCTCTCCGTGCGGGCACGCTCCTGCCGCTCTGCCAGCGCCTGGCGAACCAGCTCTTTTTCGCCGAGGCTTTCAACCGGGGTCCGTTCGGGCGGCGGAGCGGCCAGACCCAGCGCCATCTTTTCTTCGAGGATCAGCGAGAAGGCCGCCCCAACGTGTTCGCAGACCTCGTCGCACGCCGTGCAGTTCCAATGCAGGCGATCCCGTGCCAGGGCCATCAGCGTGATTGTGACAACGGCGTCGGACAAGCTGAGACGAAGGAGATCGTCGCCGAGGTACACGTCCTCGTCGAGGTTGATGTGGTATTTCCCCCCTTGACGGATCAGGCTCTCCCCCTTGTTCCCGAGTAGGCGACAGGCCTGACGATAGGTAAGGCGTGAGAGCCGATCCTTGAGCATGAGCTCGCTTTTCTTTTGGTTCTTTTCTGCCATTTTGGTCTCGACTATTTTGCCGGGTGATCCGTCCCTTCAACCGTAGGGACTAGAGACGTTTCTCCTCACACACCGGGAGTTCATCTAATACACCTGCCGTCAATAATCAACCCGTCCCGCCCGCCTTCGACCGGTCAGAGCCCGTTTCCACAAAGGCAATGTAACGGCCGGACCCCGTACCGGCCGTCGGCCTGGCAAAGGTCATCAACTCGCAGGGGTACCCCATCCTTTCCTGTTCACCCCGTGGGTGAGCGTCAACATAGTGGGTGGGGCGGGCCTCCGTGCCCGCCAGTACGGTCCGCGGGCGGCCACGGAGGGCCGCCCCACCGGTTTACCCACTTTCCTGACGCCCACCCATGTCCCATCCTTTCCTGTTCACGCCTCGCGTGAGCAGAAAAGTGTGGGTATCATCCACGCGGTCCGCACAGCGGGCCCGGCCTGTTACCTGTGTTACCTGCTGGAAACGCCATGCTGCCACGCAAAAGAACCCGTCAAGTCACGGTCGGGACGGTGAAAATAGGCGGCCAGGCCCCCGTGGTGCTCCAGACGATGACCTCCGGCCATACCCACGAGGTCGACCGGTGCATCGCCGAGGTCCGGAAGCTGGCCGAAGCTGGGGCGGATCTCGTCCGCGTCGCGGTGCCGGAGAAGAAGGACACCGCGGCTCTTCCGCCGCTCCTCGCCGCCAGCCCGGTCCCGATCGTCGCCGACGTTCATTTCCACTTCGAGCGGGCTCTGGAGGCGGTCGAAGCCGGCGTTCACAAGATTCGCCTCAACCCCGGCAACATCCAGGACCGCGTCAAAGTCGACAGGGTTATCGCGGCCTGCAAGGAGCGCGGCATCCCCATCCGCGTCGGCGTCAATGAAGGCGGGATCGTCGAGCGCCGGGATCAGCGACTGCGGGCCGCCGAGAAAGCGAGCCTCTCGCGGGATTACACCGGCAACCTCATTCGCCTGATGCTCGACAAGCTCGCCGCGTATTTGCGGATTTTCGACGAGAACGACTTCCACGACGTGGTCATTTCCGCCAAGAGCATCGACCCGCGGGTGGTGATCGACATGTATACCGCGATCAGCGCGCGGTACGACTACCCGCTGCACCTCGGCGTGACCCACGCCGGCCCGCCGGAGACCGGCCGCATCCGCTCGATCGCCGCGTTGGGCACGCTGCTGGCCAACGGCATCGGCGACACGATCCGCATCTCCTACGCCGCCGACCCGATCCACGAGGTGGAGGATGGCCAGGAGTTGTTGTGCAGCTTGGGTTTACGCCGCCGTCGCGGGCCCGAGCTGATCGCCTGCCCGGGTTGTGGCCGCATTCAGGTTGATCTGTTCAAGCTGGTCACGGACGTCCGCCGTCAGCTTGCCGAGATTGACGTTCCCATTAAGGTGGCGGTCATGGGTTGCCTTGTAAACGGTCCCGGGGAATGTGAGGGTGCCGACGTCGCCATTTTTGCCGGGGCCGGCAAGGGCGTCATCTACGTCCGGGGCGAGCAAAAGCAGGTGGTATCCGAGGATCGGATGCTGGAGGCCCTGCTGGCCGAATGTCGTGAGTTTGCTGAGAGCGTGAAGCGGAGCGAGGCCCAACTCGAGTCCGCCAGCCGGTGACCAGTAGGGAGAACGCCGGGGCGATGATCACCGTTGATTGGGTGGCCCACCCCTCAATTGACGTCATCGCGTTGCATGTCTCAGACACCTCCCCGTGCAGCCAATCCAACCCAAGGATTGAATCCACCCCCTTGATTACAGTATGCTGGAATCGGCAGACTGCAAGCGAAGCAGATTTATCGCAATAAACTGGTCGGACCTACGTCTCCCATGTGAGGGATACGGCGTCCAGGGGAAGAGTGCCTCACCTGGGATTGGTATGCGCCGGCGACGCGGTCTGGGAACGTGGACGCAATACTGGTGCAAAGCGACTGAAGGAGACAGCAATGAGACGTAATCCGTTGGGAACGTGGGTATTCGTAGCCACGGCCGTCAGTATGTTAGCGTCGGTGGGCCCCGGTCAGGCGGACGAGGCGGATGTCATTTTCGACGACACCCAGGTTCTCGTCTATGAGCTGACATTCACGCAGCCCGACTGGTGGGATCAACTGGTTGCCAACTACGAAGACCCCGAGCAGCCCTACATGGAGGCCCACTTCCAGTTCGGGGACGAAATCATCGACCCCATCGGCGTGCGGCTCAAGGGGAACTCCTCCTACTGGGGCTATCCCGGCGACAAGAAATCCTTCAAGCTCAAGTTTGACGAATACGACGAGCAGCAGACCTTTTACGGCCTCAAGAAAACCAACCTGAACAACGGCTTCAAAGACCCCACCCTGCTGCGCGAGAAACTCTTCCTCGACTTCCTCAACAGCCACGTTCCCGCCATACGGGCCAACCATGTGGCGTTGTACATCAACGGGACCTACTGGGGCCTGTACACGCAGGTCGAGCAGGTGGACAAGACCTTCTTCCAGAAGCACATCGGCCCGAATGAGGACGGCAACCTCTTCAAGGGCGATCCACACGGCACGCTGGAGTGGCTGGGCCCCGACCCCGAACCATATAAGAACGGCTATGAATTAAAAACCAACGAGACCGAGGACGACTGGACCGATCTAATCAACCTGATCGACGTGCTGAACAACACGCCGGGGCCGGATTTTCAAGCTGCCTTCGACGCCGTGTTCGAGGTCTCCAATTATCTCGAAACCCTGGCGGCGAACATCCTCTTCGTCAATCTCGATTCCTACAACGGCACCGGGCACAATTACTACGTCTATCACCGGGAGGACAACGACAAGTTCATCCACTTTGCCTGGGATTGCAACGAGGCCTTCGGGAACTTCAATTACGGCATGTCGCCGCAGCAGGTGCTGACGATGGATGTGCATTGGCTGCCGCAGTCACCTCCTCCGCCGCAACCGCCGAGCAGCTGGCCGTTGTGCGAGCGGCTGTGGCAGACGTTCGATTGGGATCGGGAGTACCTGCGTCATCTGGCCGCGATGCTGCGGAGCGATTTCAACTCAGCCACACAGGACCCGCGGATTGACGAACTGGCGGACATGATCCGGCCCTATGTCTACGCCGACACCAAGAAGATGTACACCAACGCCCAATTCGAGCAGAACCTCGAGTTGGACATCCAGGACGGGCCGTTCACGATCATCGGGCTCAAGCGGTTCGTCGCGGAGCGGTCCGTGTTCATGGATAACCGGCTGAACGACTTCAGCTCGCGCAGCGACCTGGCGCTGAACGAAATCATGTCGGTCAACGTGGGCACGATTCAAGACGGTGCCGGCGACTACGACCCCTGGCTAGAAATCTACAATCGCGGGCCGGGACGCGTGTATATTCAGAACGTCTTCCTGACCGACGATCCCGGCAATCCGACTAAATGGGCTCTGCCGATCATTGATATCGAGGACGGCGATTTCATCCTGCTCTGGCTCGACGGCGAGCCCGGCGAAGGCACCGACCACGCCAACTTCACCCTCCAACCCGGCGGCGGCGAACTCCATCTGTACAAGAACCCCTATCCCTCCTCCGAGTTGATTGACAGCGTGACCTACCCCGCGCTCGGGGCCGACGAGTCCTTCGGCCGCTTCCCCGACGGCGACGGCGTCTGGCAGAACATGAACAATCCCACCCCGGGCGGTCCCAACCAGGAAAACGACGAGCCGGTCGTGCTCTTCATCAACGAGTTCATGGCCGACAACGAAAGCACGATCGAAGACCCAGATGATCCGGGGGCCTTCGATGACTGGCTGGAAATCTACAATCCAAACGACGTGCTCGTCGATCTGAGCGGCATGTACCTGACCGATGATCTGGCTAATCCCACCAAATGGCAGGTGCCCGTCGGCGTCGCCATCGAGCCCGACGGCCACCTCCTCTTCTGGGCCGACGAGGACGAGGAGCAGGGCGACACCCACACCAACTTCAAGCTCGGCGCCGGCGGCGAGGAAATCGGCCTCTTCGACAACGACGGCACCACCCAGATCGACGTGATCGTGTTCGGAGAGCAGTACGCCGACGTTTCCTACGGCCGCTATCCCGACGGCAGCGACAATTGGGGTTTCATGACCTCGCCCACGCCGGGTTGGACCAACGACCCGCACAATGCCCCGCCGACGATCTCAGGAACCGCGCACGCCCCGGCCTCGCCGACCGCCGCCGATCCGGTTTGGGTCACGGCGACCGTAACCGATGACGGTGGCGTGACGGACGTGACGATGACCTACGACGCCGGCGGCGGGCCGCAGATCGTTACGATGCACGACGACGGCAACCACCAGGACGGCGGCGCAGGCGACGACATCTATGGCGGCCAAATTCCGGCTTTTCCCCAGGATACCGTGGTGAACTACTACATCACGGCCACTGATAATCTCGGAGCCGAAGCCACCGATCCGGCGGATGCTCCAACTGTTACATATTCGTACGTTGTTGGTTACGCGCTTCCGCCACTGTACATCAACGAATTCATGGCCGACAACGACAATGTGATCGAAGACCCCGATGAGCCGGGTGAATTCCCGGATTGGCTCGAGCTTTACAACGCCGGCGATGTGACTATCGATATAGGCGGCATGTACCTCACCGACGAGCTTGCCGTTCCCACGCAGTATCAGATCCCGGCGGGGGTCAGCATTCCCGCGGGTGGCTTCCTGATCTTCTGGGCCGATGATGACGATGAGCAGGGGCCGTTGCACACGAACTTCAAGCTCGGCGCCAGCGGCGAGGAGATCGGGCTCTACGACACAGACGCCAACGGCAATGTGGCGATCGATACGCTTTCGTTCGGGGCCCAGACTATGGACGTCTCGTACGGCCGGGTGCCCGACGGCGGACCAAACTGGGAGTTCTTCGACTATTCCACGCCCGGCGACTCGAACGCCCTGGCCGGCGACTGCAATTGCGATGACTACGTGACGTGGCGGGATATCGACTACTTCATCGCGGCCATGAACGACAACGTGGCGGCCTGGGAAGCCATGTTCCTCCCGGCCGCGCCGACCTGTTCGTTCTGGAACTGCGACGTCAACGCTGACGGCACGGTCTCATGGCGCGACATCGACCCCTTCGTGGCGGCGATGAATTAAGACCGCCTAACAGAACCGGGAGCGTAAGCGACCGGCCAGCTTTGCCACCCGCGCCTATGCGCAGCCCCTCGCTCACGCTCGGGGTTCTGTTAGGGACTCTAAATGACCGTGCGCGATCGTACGACAACGAAGAGCCGCGGGCTTCAGCCCGCGCGGTCTTTCGATCGCGCAACTGGCGCGAGCGGGAGGGCGAGGCTCCTGCCGAGCCAGGGGCGCCACGGCTCAGCGGGAGCTTCGCCCTCCCTTCTAAGACGGCTCAGCGGGAGCTTCGCCCTCCCTTCTAAAGCGATGGGGCACTCGTATTGCTGAGAGGGGTGTGAGAAGGGATTCTCGCACCAGCGATAGTGTGAGAAGGGATTCTCGCACCAGCGATTCCGCCGCCACCACGAACCCGCCGATTCCGTCATGCACCCACGCTGATACAAACCTCTGTTCGGTCATCGACTCGGCCCTATCCTTTCGACTATACTGCCTGATTCGACGTATATATGTGCGAACCAGATGCCCCCCGCGGGCCGGGTCGGCGGGCATGGCCTCGTGGCGATTCCGGCAGGAAAGGATGAACGATGGAAGTTGTATTGGACGGGAATTCCCTCTCGATCGAGCAGATTGTCGCCGTCGCCCGTGATTGGGCCAAGGTCTCTGTCTCGGACGCCGCCCGCCAGAAGGCCCAACGCTCACGCGACTTTCTGGAGAAATGCGTCGCCGAGGATATCGCGGTCTACGGCGTGACCACCGGCATCGGCGAGTTCGCCCGGGTTCGTATTTCGCCCGAGCAGAGTGCCGAACTCAGTCGGCGGATCATTTACAGCCACTCCGCCGGCACCGGCGACCTGTTCCCCGCGGACTCCGTCCGGGCCGCGATGCTGCTGCGGGCGAATGTGCTGGCGCGGGGCTTCTCCGGCGTGCGGCTGTGCCTGATCGATACCGTCCTCGACATGATCAACAAGGGCGTCATCCCCGCCATCAACGAAAAAGGCTCGCTCGGCGTCAGCGGCGACCTCTCACCCATGTCGCAGTTCGCCGAGGTCGCGCTGGGCGAGGGCCGGGCGTTCTATAAAGGCGAGCTGATGTCCGGGGCCGACGCCATGAAAGCCGCCGGCGTCGAGCCCACCGACGTCACCTTCAAAGAAGGGCTCGGGCTGATCAACGGCTCGCAGATGATGACCGGCGGGGCCGCCCTGTTGTGCTATGACGCCGAACGCATCCTGAAGAACGCCGTCATTGCCTCCGCGATGACGCTGGATGCTCTGCGGGCCGTCGAACGGGCTTTCAATCCGCTCATCCATCGCGAGCGGCCCTACCCCGGACAGAACTGCATCGCCGCCAATCTGCTGAAGCTCTTCGAGGGCAGCGAGATCATGGCGGACAAGACCGGCAAAGTGCAGGACGGCTACAGTATCCGCTGCACGCCGCAGGCGCTTGGGCCGTCGTTCGATACGCTTGAGCACGTGCGCAAGATGGTCAACATCGAGGTCAACTCCGCCGCGGATAACCCGTTGTTCTTTGGCGACGAAGGCCAGTACTTCGCCGCCGGCAACTTCCACGGCCAGCCGATCGGGATGGCGGTCGATTTCCTGTGCATCGCCATGGCGGAGGTCGCGGACATCTCGGAGCGGCACACGAACCGGATGTTGAACCCGGTCCTCTCCGGCCTGCCCGACTTCCTGGTCGAGGGTAAGGGTCTTAACTCCGGCCTGATGGTCGCTCAGTACACCGCCGCCGCCCTTGTCTCGGAAAACAAGATCCTCTCGCACCCGGCTTCGGTGGATTCGATCAGCGTCTCGGCGGACCAGGAGGACCACGTCAGCATGGGGCCGATCGCGGTCCGCAAGTGCGGCGAGATTCTGCGCAACGTGCGGGCGGTGCTGGCGATCGAGATGATGGCCGCGGCGCAGGCCTTCGATTTCTACCCCGGCAAGCAGCCGGGCCGGGGCACGAAGATCGCGTACGAGCTGATTCGCGAGAAGGTGCCGTTCCTGAAGGACGACCGCGTGATGTACCCGGACATCGAGGAGATTCGCAAGCTGATCGAGTCGAACACGATTTTGGACGCCGTCGAGCAGGAGGTCGGCCCGTTGCTGTTGGCCCGGGACATGGACCTCCCGCGGCCGAACGTGCCGTATTAGTGCCGTGTCAAGCCCACGGCTCGGCGGGAGCCTCGCCCTCCCGACGGGCGCCAGATGTTTTCTGAAACGGCACAAGATTCAAAGGAACCGTGATGAGCCGCGCACCGGCCGGGAAAGTCCGCTTGCAGAAGTACCTGTCCGAGGCCGGCGTGGCCTCGCGCCGCCGGGCTGAGGAGTTGATTCGCGAAGGCCGCGTGCTTGTGAACAATGCCATCGTGGATGAGTTGCCGGCGTTCGTGGACCCCAAACACGACCAGGTGATTGCGAACGGCGTGCCGGTAAAACCCCAACGGCACGAGTATTTCATCGTGCACAAGCCCAAGGGAGTCGTGTGCACCAATCGCGATCCGGCCGGGCGCATTCGCGCGCTCGATCTGCTGCCCGACCTGCCAACGCGGCTGTTCCCGGTCGGCCGCCTCGACGCGGACAGCACCGGGTTAATACTGATGACTAATGACGGCGAGCTGGCCGAGCGGATCACGCATCCACGGTTCGGAATTCCCAAGACCTACCGGGCCGAAGTCCGCGGCCAAGTGTCCGCCGACTTGCCGGCGGCGATGAAAAAGGGCGTCCATCTGGCCGAGGGCAAGGCCCAGGCCGGCGAGGTCGAGGTGGTCCACGCCAGCCGGCAGCGCTCGATCCTGATGATCACCCTGCGCGAGGGTCGCAATCGCCAAGTGCGGCGGATGCTGGCCCGGCTCGGCTTCCCGGTCAAAACGCTGAAGCGCGTGCAGATCGGCCCGCTCTCGCTGCGGTCCCTGCCGGTCGGCGCCGCCCGGCGACTGACGGCGAAAGAGCTCAACACACTGCGGAAAGAGTTGGAGGCAATTACGCCTGCATCTAGCGTTACGCGGCCACGTCGCAGCCGTTCACCCCTCAACCCGCGGCGTAAACAGGCATCCGCCGCATCAAGCAAGAGAGCCACCCGCCGGGAAAAGGCTTCCGTTGCCGTAAGGAAGAAGATTACAAGCTCGAATAAGCCGGCCGCATCGGAACGCGAGAGTCAGCCCCCGCCCAAACGGCGGTTGATCACATAGTGCTCTGTAACGCATCGCTTGATGGGTGGCACGGCTGTGTCAGCCGTGTACAAGTCGCGGGTATTCACGGCCGTCACGGCCGTGCCACCCGTCGCTACATTGTTGTGTGGCACCGGCTTCCAGCCGGTGGTTCGGCCGGTACGGAGCCCGGCCGCTACATTGTTGTGTGGCACCGGCTTCCAGCCGGTGGTTCGGCCGGTACGGAGCCCGGCCGCTACATTTTTGTGTGG
>JAGMDK010000498.1 GCA_023128695.1 Phycisphaerae bacterium | reverse complement strand
GAACGTGGGAACGTGGGAACGTGATTAGGTGATAAGGCCACCATAGGTTGCGAACGGCCGCGCGGGCTGAAGCCCGCGGCTCTTCGGAGTTCTCGCATCTCTCGATAGGGCAGAAAAACTGTTCCGGAATTAGGGAAAACCCCAATAGACGCCGACCGAAATTGTGCTTGAATGTTAAGTATCAGGTCCTCCTCGCGCCTGGCAGATATTTGCTAGCGGAACAGCGGGCGGTTGGCTCCCTCGATTTCATCCCAGCACAACAGAGGGCAACCGCTCCGCTTTTTTGCGCGGCTCAGCGGGAGGGCGAGGCTCCTGCCGAACGGGAGGGCGAGGCTCCTGCCGAGCGGGAGGGCGAGGCTCCTGCCGAACGGGAGGGCGAGGCTCCTGCCGAGCCGGGGGCACCGCGGCTCAGCGGGAGCTTCGCCCTCCCTTCCTTTGCGCGGCTCAGCGGGAGCTTCGCCCTCCCTTTAGCTTCGCTCTCCCTTCCTTTGCGCGGCCGAAGCCGCGCTGCGTACGCCGTAAGCTACTGCGGACAGGGCTGGTTTATCAGCGCGACAAACGGGTCGATGTCACGCCAATTGACGGTTCCGTCGCCGTTCACATCGTTGTTGTCATAGGGGCACAGGGGCGCTGCGGGGGCAAACATGGCCTCCCAGGCCGCCACATTGTCGTTCATCGCCGCGACGAAGAAGTCGATATCCCGCCAATTGACCTCGCCGTCGCAGTTGCTGTCGCCGAGGCACTGGCCGATCCCGTTCAGCGCCACCGGCACGTCGCAATAGTTGCCGGCACAATCGGTCACGCGCACGGTGCCGGTGCCGTCGGCAAACAGGTACGCCAACTCGACCGAGTAACGCCAGATCGCGGCTCCCTCGTCCTCCAGATCCGGCGTGAGTACCAAGCCCGCGGCGCCGGGCAGCAGCTCGAAGCTACAGATGCCGGTGTCGTGCGTCGCGCCGTCTTCCGCCCGGCCGTCGTAGCGCTCGGGGAACGTGGGCGACTCGATCGTGACCGACCAACTGTCGAACGTGCCCGTGTTGTTGACGGCGTCGTCGGCGATCCGCAGGTTGAAGTCGCCGGCGGCCGGCACGCCGTCCAGCGCGGCCAACACCGTCGGGCCGGCCTCACACTGATATGAACCAGTGAACGGCGCCTCCGAGGACGAGTCGGGAATCGGCCCAGCGGCTTCATCGTCCAGCGTCGTGTCGATGAAGTCGTTGCCCATGCCGCCGATGTCGTTGAACAGCACGAACGACGTCGGCGCCAGCAGCGTCAGGTCGATGTCGTCGTCGTACGGGTGCGTGATGTTCAGCGTGATGTTCACGTCGCTGATGATGTCCGGGTCGGGCACCGTGATTGACGAAACCACGCCGTACGCGTCATTGTCCGGGATCGGCAGCGGGTCGTGCGTGCTGACGTACCGCTTAGTGGTGCCGACCGAGCCGGTGCAGGCCGGGCCGAGGGCATCGATCTCGACCAGAATGTACGACCGCCAACCGCAACCGTCCGTGACGCGTACGTACCCACGGGCGTTGGCCTGCGTGTCAATCCGGCGCACCACGAAATCCACGCTCGCCGCACCGTTGGGTGGGTCGGGCGTGATCGACTGTATCTCGAGGTTGTCGGAGAACGGTGCCAACTCGACGGCGTAAATCCCGCTGTCGCCCGCCTGGTTATCAGTGGCCGTGCCTTCAAATAGATAAGTGGCCGGATTGACAGCGCCGCTCACGATCGGCGGATTCACATCCAGCGACATTTCGACCAGTTGGATCGGGACCTGGGTTGTGTTGGCGGCCAGGTCGGTAATCTCCAATGTGCCGTTGCCGGCTAAGGCCGGGTCGCTCAGCTCGACGCGATAATCGACCACCACGTCGCCCGGCGTGAAGTCGGTCACGACGAACAGGTTCGAGGCCCCGACCGCCAACTCAATCGACTGAATGCCGGTGCCCAGGTCAACCGCCCGGCCGACGTAACGCTCAGGGCCGCACGGATTCTTCAACGTCAGTGCCCAGCGGCGGAAAATGTTGTCCGAGGAACTCATCATCCGCGTGTCGGCGACCAGCAGCTCCCAATCGCCGGTCGCATCCAGTCCGGCCAACGTAAAGAGCATGTTGTCGCGCTTGTCGGCCGTGATCCCGTCGCCGAAGTATTCGCCGCGGCCGTCGGGCTGATGCAAGCCGAGGGTCGCGATGGAGCCCAGCGCGGGCTCCTCGTGGATGTCGTCGGCCTGGGGCGCGTCGTCATCCAGAAGGACATCGAAACTGTTCTTGGTATTGCCCGAGGAGCCACGATCGTCCATGCCGATGCGGTTGACCAGCGATGCGAACTCGCCGTTGTGTGTCAGCTTGGCGGCCATGCGACCTTGATTGTCCGAATCGACCATCAGGGCCACCTCGACCTCGCCGACGGTGAACGAATCCGGGACGGTGATGGTCGAGACTACGCCGGCGGGATAACTCTCCGGCACGACCTGTTGCACTTCCTGCTTGAAGGTCAGGTCGGTGGTAACTGCTCCGGTGTTGTCCGGGCCGTTCGCATCCGTAACCCCGTTCAGATTGATCACGCTCTGGCAGGTATTCTGCTGCAAGTCGGTCACCGTGACTGTGCCGGAACCGGCCTGCGCGGGATCGATCAGGGTCACAGTGTACTCAACCACCAGATCGCCCGGCGTGAATTCGGGCGGCAGATTAAGCTCAACATTGACGGCGTCAGTAAGCACGATCGACTCGATGCCGGCGGACTCGCCATCAAGATCGCTGGCCGTGCCCGCGAAGGTCTCGGGTCCGGCGAAGCCGGCTTCAATGTCCAGCGACCAGCGCACCAGCGTGGCGCCGAAGCTATCGTTCGAATTGTCGTCGATCACGTTTAGCCGCCAGGTTCCCTGGGCTTCCTCGCCATTCACCTTCGCCAGCCCCAGGGGGTCTTCGGGCAGCCAGGTGCCGGTGTAGGGTGCCGCGGAGCCCAGTATCGGCAGGATTTCATCGGCATCGTCGTCAAACGTGGTATCCAGCATGTCGATCCCCAGGCTACTCATGCGGTCAGTCACTAATTCGACCGTGGTGCCCGTGGGACTGACCAGATAGATATCGAGATCGCCCGTGTCGAGCGCGTCGACTGTCACAGTGACGTTGACGTCGGAGACCAGGCCGGGCTCGGGCACCTCGATTTCGCCGTAGATACCGGCCGGATCGTTATCCGGCACGTGAAGGGGGTCGTGCAGGCTATTGAGATTGCGCTCGGAGAAGTTGTACCCGTCGCAGGTCGGCAGATCGATGTCGATCAGCACGATTTGGCAAGCGGTATTGCCGGCGCAGTCCGTCACCAGCAGCTTACCGATCCCGCTCTCGGCCGGGTTGACCAGCTCGATATCGAACGTGACCACGCCGGCCGGCATGGCGCTCGGATTGGTGATCTGGAGGTTGGTTTCGTTGTAGAGCAATACGTCGCAAACGCCGGTGTCGCCGATCTCGTTGTCCGTCGCCTCGCCGTGGATGAGGTCGTTCGCATAGTCCGGCGTCAGTGTTACGACCGGGGCCATATCCTCCGCGAGGTCCGGGGCGGCATCGTTGAGAAAGATAGCCAGCTCGTACGTTTCCGTCGGTCCGACCTGTGACATGGAGCTCTGCGGCTTGACCTCGACATAGTGCGTGCCCGTCGTCCGGGCGACGAAGAATCCACCCTGGGCCGGATAGTCCGGCGGCGATTGGATCGAGTTCGAGTCGCTGATGTCGCTGATCAGCACGTCGCCGTCCGGGTCATAGATGACCAGCTTGCCGTGGAAGGCATTCGGATCCTCGTTGGCGGTCTGGTCGCCGGTGGAATCGCGTTCCGGGTCGCCGTCGAAAGCGACAAAGACGCGGTCGCCGATCTCGGCGTCAAAGGCGTAGAAATCGCTGTCATCCACGGCGGGAATGACGCCGGCATAGTAATGCTTCCCGGTGTAGTCGGCGGAATCGATCGAATCGTTCGGTTCGACCTCGGCCAGCGGGGCCCGCGTGGCCGGCTCGACGCCGACGTGCAGCCGATAGCGGTGGACGGTCCCGGTCGCGTACTGCTTGGTCACCTCGAAGTAGTGAGTTCCGTCCGCCGTCATTTGAGCGCCGGCAATCACCGGCGAGGTCGTGCTATAAACATAGCGCAGGTCCTCGATCGGAGCGTCGGCCCCGTCGCCGTCTTCATCGTCGAATTCGATCAAGGTCACGCCATTGGCGGCGTAGAAAGCCAAATCGGTGTCGAGCGTGCTGTTGGCTGAACCGCCGTTGTTGACCCAGGCGTACACGCGGTCGCCGGTTTGCCCGGTCACGGCGTACCAGTCCACATCGCCCGGACCGACGATCTGCCCGCCATTGAGCGGCGTGGTCAGCGGCGTCGCCTCGACCGCGGACTCGTTCGGCTCGAGTTCGTTGATCTCATATTCGAAGGCGTCGTCGATGATCAGCGCGTAGCCGCCGGAGTTATTCGAGGTGCTCCCGTTGTCTACGTAGACGTAGTACGGGACGCAGGCTTCCAGCGTCACAACCACCAGCTCGTGCTTGCCGCCGCTGCTGCCCGAGGTACTGTGGTTGGAAGCCCCGAGGCAGCCGGTAGGGAAGTCCGGCGGACACGAGTCGTTGACGTACAGCACCGCGTCAAATCCGCTCCCGACCAACTCCAGGGCGTAGTCGCCGGTGGCCGGGGGCGTGAATAGATAAACGTGGTCGATGCCGGGGGCGGTGGTCGGCGTCGTACCGGAAACGGCACACCGCCCGCTGCCCTGCACGAATGTGAAATCGTGGAGAGCCCCGTCGATGTCGTTTAGCTTGACCACCGGCAGAGTTCCCGGCAGCGTCTCGGCCGTGGCGCAATTGTCGGGATTGGTCACGTGCAGCGCGTCCACCATCAGCGTGAACGGGAAGTTGTCGTGGGTGATGTCGTCGTGGTCGACGCCGATCGTGTACTCAATTCCCGACGTGAGGGCTACATCAAAGTACACCGCCCGCGCATTGCCCGGCGCCCGAATACCATCCAGGAACGTGCCCTGATCGTCGTAGATATAGATCGTGAAACGCCGATCGGAGGAACGCAGCGGCGCCTTGTACCAGGGCAGCAGGTGGATGCGGAACGTCTCCGAGGTATTGGGCGTGAAGCTGTAGAACACGTCCGGGCCGTCGACATACGGGTCGATGGCCGGCAGGCCGGGCGTCGAGTTGATGTCGTTGGCGGCCAGCACCGTGGTCCCATAAACCAAAACCGGCACGTCCGGCCCGATCACCTCGGCGTCGCCCGGCAGATCATTCGGCGGCGCCGGCGGCAACGCCCACAGCGTAACCGGCGCCAGCCAGCACGCCGCGAGTCCCGTCACCAGGGCATGCCACACAAGGTTTCGCTTCGTCCGCTTCATGAATCGACCTCCTTTTCCTCTACATACGGTCACGAAC
Source organism: Phycisphaerae bacterium (assembly GCA_023128695.1). Taxonomy (GTDB): domain Bacteria; phylum Planctomycetota; class Phycisphaerae; order UBA1845; family Fen-1342; genus JAGMDK01. The sequence goes on along the minus strand of JAGMDK010000498.1, from coordinate 263 downwards.
GCGGACCGGCCGCCGGTCGATCGTCGGACCATTACTTGCTTGCTGTATGTAAATGGGGCAGCCGTTGGGTTTGATCATTGGTGCTTGCCCACGGAACAGCGGACAGGCAAGTCTGGCCCGCCGGCTCTCTCCGCTGATCATCATACCCGAGAGGCAGGCCGGGACCAAACGGATTAGCACCTATCCCGGCGGGAATGGCGAGCGTCAGGATAATTGGTAAACAGGTGGGGCGGCCCTCCGCGGCCGCCGGCGGGCCGTGCCGG
>JAGMDK010000497.1 GCA_023128695.1 Phycisphaerae bacterium | reverse complement strand
GCCGGGCCTAGCGCGCCACCTCCACACTGTAGCGTCCGGGCCCTGTACCGGATGTCGTGCGAAAGCCTCTGACCGGAAATGGTACCAGCATCATTGGCCCCTGCGAGGCGATTCCCACAAATGTGGGGAACAGCAAGCTCACGAGCAGTGGCACACCGCACCGAAGAGCCGCGGGCTTCAGCCCGCGCGGTCGTTCGCGACCTATTGCAGCCTTATCACCTTATCACCTTATCACCTTATCACTTTATCACGTTCCCGCGTTCTTCAGCCCGCGGCTCTTCGGAGTTCTCGCGTTTCTCCATCGTTGTGAGACTTATTTCAACGCTATAGCAGCCCGTGCTTTTGGAGGCGGTAACGCAGGCGGTCGCGGGACAAGTTCAAGAGCTTGGCCGCCTGCGTCTGGTTGTTGTTCGTCTGTTCCAAAGCCTGCCGGAGCAGGTGAGACTCCAGCCGGCGGAGCTTCTCGAAGTCAAAGCCCTCCGGCGGCAAGGCCATGGTCTCAAGGTCCCAGACCCACGAGTGCCGCTCGGCGGGGCCGAGGACGATATCCTCGGCGTTGATCGTCTCGGACTTGCACAACAACACCGCTCGCTCAAGAACGTTGCGCAGCTCACGGACGTTGCCCGGCCAGGTGTAATTCCGCAGCCGCTCCCGGGCGTCCTCGGAGATCTTCACGATTGGCTTGCGGAACTCCGAGGCGAACTTGGCCACATAATGCTGCGTGAGCAGGTGCAGGTCGTCGCCGCGAGCCCGCAACGGCGGCAGGTGAATCGAGACCACGTTGAGCCGATACATCAGATCGCGACGGAACTGCCCGCCCGCGATCGCTTGCTCCAGGTCGCGATTGGTGGCGGCCATGACGCGGACGTCGACGCTGATTTCCTTGGTGCTGCCGACGCGGCGAAAGCGGCGTTCCTCGAGAAAGCGGAGCAGTTTGGCCTGTAAGGCGGGCGGCATGTCACCGACCTCGTCGAGGTAGACGGTTCCGCCGTCGGCCAGCTCGAGCAAACCCTTCTTTTGGAGCTTGGCGTCGGTGAAGGCGCCCCGCTCGTGGCCGAAGAGTTCGCTTTCGAGCAGTGATTCGGAGAGGGCCGTGCAGGTGATGTTGACGAAGGAGTTCACGGCGCGATCGGAGTTATGATGGATCACGCGGGCCACCAGGTCCTTGCCGGTGCCGGTCTCGCCGCGGAGAAAGACGGTTGAAACGCCGGTCCGCGAGACCTGCTTGATGATCTCGAAGAGCCGCAGCATGGAGGCGTCTCTCCCGATGATCGCCTCCATGCCGAACTCCTGCTTCATCTGTCGGCGGAGTTCCCGGACCTCGCGGCGCAATTTGGTCGTTTCCAGGGCCTTGTCGACGGTGAGCAGGAGTTGACTGATCTGGAAGGGCTTGGTGATGTAGTGAAAGGCGCCCAGCTTGATCGCTTCGACGGCGGTCTCAATCGAACTGTACGCCGTCATCATAATGACGACGGTGTCGTGGTCGACTTCGCGCACGCCGCGGAGGACATCCAGACCGGTCATGTCGGGTAGCCGGTAATCTAGGAGAATGAGGTCGAAGAGCCCCTCGTCGAAGGCGTCGAGTGCAGCCTGGCCGGTCTCGACCTCAACGACCTGGTAGCCGCGCTCCTCGAATCTCTGGCGCAGCGACCAGCGAATCAGTTCCTCATCCTCGACAATCAGTACGCGTATCTTCATCTTCCGGTCCATCCAACACGGTGGAATGCGCTGGAACATCCATCGTAGCAGACAGAGCGGTCTTCTGCACGCCGATACAACACGGGCGGCGGGACGGTCCCGAATGCGAGAGACGTCGTGAGCCCCAAAAAACCAAATACCCCAACATAGGGTTACACTACCCCTGGACAACTCTGGGGGTGCCGGCATTGTCTTGCACACCCGCGGCGCGTAACATTCCTTAGGCTTGAGAACTTCAACAAGGTGCACCATGCCGGAAGAACCGAAAAAAATCATTGTCGACGACGACTGGAAGGCGGAAGCCCAAAAGGAGAAAGAGCGGCTGGCCGCGAAAGAGACCCAGAAGCAACCGATGCCTGAGCCGAGCTTGGCGGAACTCGTGAACATCATCGTCATGCAGGCGATGGCGGCCCTGGGCCTGTTGACGGGGCCGGGCGGCCAGCGCATGCCCGCCGACCCCGAGGTGGCCAAGCACTTCATCGACCTGCTCCAGTTGCTCGAAGAGAAAACCCGGAACAACCTGACGACGGAGGAGAAGTCACTTCTGGATCAGGTGTTATACGAGACGCGGATGGCGTTCGTGCAGGTTGCCGGCAGCGGGTCTCCGCCGCCGGCGGCGGGACCGGCCACGCCGCAGCCGGAGACGCCGGGCGGATGAGCACGGAGCCCGAACTGACGAGAGCGATACCTGGTCAGACCCCGGTCGTCGTGGACACGCTGCCCGACCGCGAGGCCCGAAATCCGTTCTTTCGTCACTTCATGCACCTTGGGTTGCCGGTCACCGTCAGTGTGGTTGTGCACGTGGGGATCCTGGTGTTCCTGGGGCTGAAAACCTTTGAGGTGATGACACGTTCGACCATCGCGGTCGGCGAGTACGAGGCCAGCCTGACCGAAAGCCTGGATGACCAGTTGCCGGACGCCTTCCGCTGGGCCGATCCACACCTGCTTGAGACGCCGATGGAGCTGACGCCCGAGGAGTCGTTCGAAAGCCTGACCAGCCTGCGGGAAGTGGCCGACTTTACCGTGGGCGACCTCGACGCGGCGGACCTGGGGGGCGGGGCCGGGATCGGTGACGGCCAGGGGCTCGGGATCGGCGACGGCG
>JAGMDK010000496.1 GCA_023128695.1 Phycisphaerae bacterium | reverse complement strand
CGGCCGGCCCCCGTGCCGGCCGAGATGAGCACATGACCCGCGACCCAAGCGACTACACCGGCCGGCAGCGCTGGGTACACCAGGAGCTGCGTGATCGCAAGGTGGCCCTGTTCATCGACAAACTGCCCGAGGGCGTATGGGAACTACGCTATGAGTTGCGGGCCGAAGTCCCGGGCCAGTTCCACGCCTTGCCGACGCTCGGCTACGCGATGTATGTCCCTGAAATCCGCTGCAACGGGGCGGAGATTTGGGTAACTGTAAAGGATAAGGACTGAGGCGCTTGGGGCGGCGCGAGCGCAATGGCAATACCAACCGGAACAGTTCACGGAGCCCCAGCGATGATCCTGGCGAGTGCCCGCCGAAAGCGCACGAGGATTATCGCCAGCCAAATACTGAAAACGAGGAACAGTAACAAGTCGGTAAAGGACAGCACCATGTAGGCGATCCACGACATTTGGCCGCCAAGTGCTCCTGAGATAAGCAGATACATCCCACCGTCTCCCGCCAGCACCCAGGTGACACAGAGTTGGACGAAATCACATACCAAGTATGCTACGTAGCCCCAGAGAACCATCGTAAGCCTGCGCTCGAGTTTACGGTTGGGTAACCGACGGCACAGATGCCGAACATGTACGATCATGCCCAGCAACAACGCCGCGGCCATAAGCATGAAGAGTATACGTTGCAGCAAGTAAAGGTACTCGGGCATGTCTAGCGGCAGGTAATACAACAACTGAGCGAATACCCAGAGCACGATTTGTGCCAGCGCCAGCGCGCGGATCAAGCGGCGTAGCGACAGCCGGGGTTCGGAGTACACCGTCGCGGGATTACCGGACGTGATCATGAACGCCGCTGCCAACTCAAATGTAATCGTTAGCAAGTACAGCAGTTTGTTTATGGCCACTTCATATACGGCGGCGTTCGGAGTGCCCCACAGACGCATCCAGAGATCGGCCCAAATCAACGGAGTGATGAAGCGAATGATGTACAATGCGAACGGCACGAGCAGGGCCCAGACCCATAGTCCCATGCCCCGCCGCACTCGCCGAAGCCAAATCGGGGCGCGCACGCAGAGCCAGTCTCCGTAGAGCGAAAGCCATATCGGCGCCGCACACTTTGGACAATCGTCGTGGCTGATGAGTCCGCCGAGCGGCGTGCCGCACCGCACGCAGCGCACGTCTGGTCCCGCGGAAACGGGTTCGGCCGGTCTGTACATGCGCTGCGGTTTGTCTTTGAGCGATAGACTGACCGGTGTGTTGCATTCCGGACAACGGCCGTCGATGGCGAGCCCCCGCAGGATGTATCCGCAGTTGACACAGTGCGGCAACGGCCCAACGGATTCCAGCGGAACGATGCGCTCCAGGTGTTGGTCGGTGCCCATGGGCTCCTCGCCGGCAGTTACACGCGAAATCGTTTCGCGACGAGATCGTTGAACTCGGCGCCGAGCGCCGTTTCGTCGAGCGCCACGATCCGCCCGTCGCGGACGACTTCACGGCCCGCGACGAACACGCGGTCCGCCCGCGGCGCGTCACATAGTATTAATGCAGCCAGCGGGTCTTGCGCAAAGGCGCCGGCGAGCGCGATGTCGTCCGTCCGGAACATCGCGAGGTCGGCCGCGGCGCCGGGATTCAGATGCCCAAGTTCCTCCCGACGCAGGCACGCGGCACCCCCGATGGTCGCCAGCTTGAACGCTTCGGCGACGGGCATCAGTGGTTCGGGGGTTTTCTCTACTAGCACGTCCGCGCGGGCTGAAGCCCGCGGCCCTTCGTCACCATCGGTCCTTTGGTTCCTCGGCCCCTTAGTCCCTTCCAACACCGGCAACACCCGCGCCAGCAGCAGGGTCTGCTTGGCCGCCGCGAGCAGGTTCCCGCCGTCGTTGCTGCTGGAGCCGTCCACGCCGAGACCGACGGGCACGCCAGCGGCGAGCAGCTTGCGGAGCGGGGCGATGCCGCTGCCGAGCCGCAGGTTCGAGGTCGGGTTGTGGCTCACGCCGGTCTTGGTCTGCGCGAGTAGCGCGATTTCCTCGTCGTTCAGATAGACGCAATGGGCGAGGTACACATCCGGCCCGAGCCAGTCGAGGTCTTCCAGGTACCGCACCGGCCGACAGCCATACTTCTCCAGGCAGTATGCTTCTTCCTCCAGCGTTTCCGCCAGATGCGTGTGCAGCAGGACGCCGTGTTGCCGCGCCAGGTCGCGCGTGTCACGCATCAACTCCCGCGTCACATTGAATGGCGAACACGGCGCCAGATCGATCCGGCGAAGAGCGAGAGCACTCTTGTCATGGTACTGGTCCAGCACCCGCTGACAGTCCGCCAGCACGTCCGCGTCACGCTCGACGCAATCGTCCGGCGGCAGCCCCCCGCCGCTTTGCCCCAGGCTCATGCTGCCGCGGCACAGATGGAGGCGGATGCCCAGCTCCGCGGCGGCGTCCAGCACGGCCTCCATCCGCACGTCCGAACCGGGCGGCAGCATGTAGAAATGGTCGCTGGTCGTCGTACAGCCGTGGAGCAGCAGCTCGGCGATGCTGACCTGCGCGGCCATATGCACCGCGTGGTAGTCCAGGTGCCGCCAGCGCTCGTACAGCTTGAGCAGCCAATCGAACAGCCGGTCATTCTGCGCCGCCGGCAGACAGCGCGTCAGCGACTGGTAGAGATGATGGTGCGTGTTGACCAGCCCGGGGATGACCACATAGCGCTCGCCGCGTATGATCTCGTCGAATTCGTCGTCTGCGAGGCGGCGGTCGAAATGGCGGGCCGGCGCCAGGGCGGCCACCCGCCCGGCCTCAAGCACCAGACTGTGATGGTGACGGACGCGGACCTGCCCCCCCAACGGCGAAACGATCGTCGTGTCGTGAATAATGGTGTTCATTACGGTATCCCGGCAAAGCCGCAGTAGTTTCGGCGATGTGGCGCGGAGTTGCAACGGCTGGATTGATACGAATGCCGGTCCCCAGTCCCTGGCTTGCCCCAGCAATTCCGCAAGTGGGGTTTTCGGGGT
>JAGMDK010000495.1 GCA_023128695.1 Phycisphaerae bacterium | reverse complement strand
GTACGGGGCCCGGCCGCTACATCGGGACGGCCGGTACGGGGCCCGGCCGCTACATCGGCACCGCAGGGACTCGGGCTGAGGGCAGGAATAATTTCAGGAAAGCTGCTCAGCGGCCGTTGACGCCTTGGTGTGTGCCCTGCTATACTGCTCTGTGAGCGGAGCTTTGTCGCGCGAACCATGCTAAATGTGCCCAGCAAGCTCCGCTGGCGAATCAGTTCAGTGTTGAGGAGGAGTGTCACCATCTTGGGGACACGGTGGTTCATTAGCTAGTTGAGTTCAAGCGGGGGAGAGAGGAGGCGGAGTTAGTTGCAGTCCGCGGCGGGGCGTTCTGTCGCGGGGAGGTGAGTTGCTGTGCCGAGCCCTGGTGGCCGGCGCGAAAGGGGGCGGAGGAAATATCATGAGACGAATTATAGGGCTATTGGCGATCCTGGCGCTGGTCACGCCGGGCGCGTTGGCGGAGGACAACCATCCGCCGGACTGGCGCTACCAAGCGAACACCACCTACCAAGCGTGGGAGTTTGACCAAGACACCGGCAGCGGTGGTTACTGGGAAGCTGACGATGGGTGGTTCGGTCCGGGCAATCCCTACGTTCCCGGCTACGGACCGGACTTCTATTGCGATTGGAACTATGACGAGTGGCTGTCGGAGTATGACGGGCGCAACGGCGTCTTCCATTTTGACATCCCCTGGGACAGGATCTCGTTCAATCTGTGGAACTGGGAGGAAGATCCGGACAGGTACAAGGAGATTTATATCCAGATAACCTGGCATTGGGACGGAACCCCCGCCATACCCGAGCTCTACAACCCGTACTCCGAGAACACGACCGTTGAGATGCTGGAGGAGGTCTATCTGGGCGGAGGCGGCCCTCCACCTGACGGGTGGTGGTACACCTGGTATCGCATCGTCTTTCCCGATTACAACCCCGACTACGAGCAGGTCGACATCTGGACCACGGGTGCTGGGCTGCTGATCGATGAGATCGTGATCGACACGATCTGCCTGGGTGTCTGTCCCGGCGACAGCAACTGTGACAACGAGATCACCTGGCGGGACATCGACTACTTCGTCGCGGCGATGAACGACAACGTCGCGGCCTGGGCGGCTATGTTCCTTCCGGGTACGCCGAGTTGCTCGTTCGCCAACAACGACGTGAACGGCGACGGAACTGTTAATTGGCGGGATATCGACCCGTTCGTGGCATTGATGAATACAACTTGTCCGTAGTCAAGCGTCAGATTACGAAGGCGCCGGAGCCGGAGGGCCGGCGCTTTTCTTGTTCATACAGCATCCCTGGCGCACCAATCCTGGTTGGTAGACCAGTGAATGGTGCGTTCAGGGACGCAATATCTCCCCTTTCTGAACCCTGAACCCTAAGCTCTACCGCCCCTTCGTGAAGAACTCTTTGATGCTGTCGTAGATGTCGTCTTTGGTGTTGACGCGGGTGGTGACCATGTTTTCCGCCTCGCCGAGGTGCTCGCGCAGCACGTTGATGAAATGGCCGCTGCCGTAGGCGCTGGCCACCTGGCAATAGCCGAACTGGTTCGACGTCGGCAACAAGTGCTCCTTCAATAGTTGGCAGCACTCACGCGAGTCGGCCTCTGACGAATTGTCGCCGTCCGAGAAGTGGAACAGGTAGATATTCCACTCTTCCGGCGAGTATTGCTGATCGAGCAGTTCGCGGCAGGTCTTGAATGCGCTCGAAATCTTGGTGCCGCCGTCCTCGCGCAGGTGAAAGAACGTCTCGCGATCCACCTCCTTGGCGTGTACGTCGTGGACGATGTAGCGGCTCTCGATGCCCTCGTAGTTCCGCCGCAGCCAGGCGTCGATCCAGAATGCCTCCAGCCGGACCAGCTCCTTCTGCTCGTGCCCCATCGAGCCGGAGACATCCATCATGTACACGATGACGGCGTTGGACTGGGGCATCTTCACCGGCTTCCAACTGCGATAGAGCTTGTCCGAGCGCTCGAAGATCATCTTCGGATTGTCGGGGTCCCACACCCCCGCCATGATCAGTCGCCGCAGGGCCCGCCGATAGGTCCGCTTGAAGTGCCGCAATGACTCTGGTCCGGTCTGGCGGATGCTGCTGTAACGGTCCTTCACGGTGGTGATGTTGTGCTTGCCCTTGGGCTCGATGCGGGGTAGCTGTAGCTCTTCGCCGAGGATATCGGCCAGTTCGTCGAGGGAGATATCGACTTCGAGGATATGCCGCCCGGGCTCGGTGCCGCCGGGGCCGATCCCGCTCTCGTCGCCGTCGACGGTCTGGCCGGCCTCGCCGTTACCCTGTCCGACACCCTGGTTGTTGTTGTTGCCGTAGCGGAAGTTCGGCAGGTCGATCCCGGGGACGGGGATGCTGACGAGGTGTTTACCCTCCTTGCCGATCAGTTCGCCGCGTGAGAGGAATTTGCGCAGATCCTTGCGGATGCGTCCCTTGACGATCTGCCGGAAGCGCTGGTGGTCCTTCTCGATTCTCAGCGGCGCGCTCATGGCCGTTCCATCGTTTGCGGCGCAGGCATCCAGCCCCGAAGGGGCGACGGATTGTAGCCAGGGGCGTGAGCCCCAGGGACTCGTGCCTGCCCTAGTGTTCCCTCATGCCAAAACTTTTGGGTGAGGCGACTTGTATTCACGGCCATGTCGGCCGGGAGTGAACAGCGTGTGTGTGCCACTGCTCTTGAGCAGTGTCTTTTTTGACAGGCGGTCGCCTGGACACTGCTCAAGAGCAGTGGCACACGGCCAACGCTTTGCCTGAAAAATGAGGTCTGACACAATACTAGGCTTCCAGCCCCGTAGGGGCGACGGATAGACGCCGCCATGACGAATCCTTCCGACGCCCCTCCGGGGCTTGGTATTTGAATGCGGCTTGTTACCCAGGGCTTGCGCCCTGGGCTACATTCCGTCGTCCCTCCGGGACTGTTTACTCGCTCAACATATCCGCATCCACGTACTAGCATTCTCACACCAGCTTAGTAGGTGCGAGAAAGGATTCTCGCACCAGCATATTCGTCTCCTACTCTTCTCCCTGTTTCGCGTCGCCGCGGGCGAAGATGCTCGCGACGTAGTTCAGCACGTCGGTGGCGCTGGCCTCGTTGTAGCCGAAGAACTTGATCAGCCGCTGCTTGACGACGTCGATCTTGGCCTGGGTCTCGTCGTCGACCACCCCGGAGACCACGTTCTTGAGCTTGATCGTGTCGCGCGAGTCCTCGAACAGCTTCAACTCCAACGCCTTGTGCAGCCGGGCGTTCGTGTTGTACTCGAACTTCTTGCCGTCCAGGGCCAGGGCCCCGATGTAGTTCATGATCTCCTGGCGGAAGTCGTCCTTGCGGTTATCGGGGATTTCGATCTTGCCCTCGATCGAGCGCATCAGCCGCTCGTCCGGCTCCTCGTCGCGGCCGGTGTACTTGTTGCGGACCTTCTCGTGCTGCGTGTAGGCCCGCACGTTGTCGATGTAGTTGGCACACAACCGCATGACCGCGTCTTCGTCCGCCGAGATCGCCCGCTGCACCTCCCCCTTGAGGATGTCTTCATATTCCTCGCGCACCACGGCGAGCAGCTCCTTATAGCGTTTCTTCTGCTCTTCGTCGGTGATCAGCGAATGGTGATCGAGGCCGGACTCCAGCTCGTTCATCACCATGAAGGGGTTGATACCCCTGTCAAGGTGGGCCTGCTCGCTGACGAGTGAATTTGAAATCTTGTCCTGAATGTAGCGCGGGCTGATGCCCTGCATGCCCTCGCGCGGCGACTCCTCGCGCAGCTCCTTGACCGAATCCTCGGTGAAGCCGGGGATGCTCTTCCCGTCGTACAGCTTGAGCTTCTGGAGCAGCGTCAAGCCGGCCTTCTTCGGCTCCTCCAGCCGCGTCAGCACGGCCCACATCGCCGCGGTCTCGACCGTGTGCGGCGCGATGTGCAGGCCGCGCACCTTTTCCTTGCCGAAGTCTTTCTCGTAAATCTTGACCTCGTCTTCGAGCCGCGTGTTATACGGCACGTCGATCTTAATCGTGCGGTCGCGGAAGGCCTCCATCAGCTCGTTGGACTGGAGCTTCTTGTACTCCGGCTCGTTTGTGTGCCCGATGATGACCTCGTCGATGTCGGTCTGAGCGAACTTCTTCGGCTTGATCGTGTGCTCCTGCGAGGCTCCCAGCAGGTCATACAGGAACGCCACGTCGAGCTTGAGCACCTCGATGAACTCGCACAGTCCGCGGTTGGAAATGTTCAGCTCGCCGTCGAAGTTGAACGCCCGCGGATCGGAGTCGGAGCCGTATTGTGCGATCTTGCGGTAATTGATGTCCCCGGTCAGCTCGGTCGAATCCTGGTTCTTCTCGTCCTTGGGTTGGAAGGTGCCGATGCCGACGCGATCTTTTTCCGACAGGATCAACCGCCGGACGCTCACGTGCTCGAGCACCTTGCGCCAATCGCCTTCATATTTAAGCAACAGGTCCTCGAAAGTCTTGCGGCAGAATGGATTGACGTCGCCTTCGACGCGAATCTGCTGATCTTCCGGCAGATCAGCGTTAAGCTTGGCAAGAATGTCCTTGCGGGCCTCGCGCGGGATCAGCTTGAGTGGATCCTCGTGCATCGGGCAGGGATGAAGCTCGGTTTCACCATCCTCGTTTTGCAGTTTCCAGCCGTAGGTGTACAGGGCCCCTTCGTCCATCTTGGAGTAATACTCGATGCCCTTTTTGAACAAGCGGGCGATGGTGCTCTTGCTCGAGCCGACCGGCCCGTGCAGCAGCAGAATCCGCCGTTCGGTCCCGTAGCCCTGGGCCGCCGACTTGAAGAACTCGACCAGCCGCATGAGGGCGGGATCGAGCCCATAGATGGCGTCGGCCCCGTTGTCGAACGGGTCGTCAAAGAAATTGTAATGGACGTAGTCCTGCTTCATGTACGTATATTTCTTCGTCCCGAAGTGTAAGATCATGTCGTAGAGACGTTGGAAGGCGTTCTGGGCCAGGCGCGGATTCGCCACCACCATCTCAAGGTACTCGAAGAACGACCCTTCCCAGTGCTGCTGGCGAAAGCGGTCGCTGTCCAAGTGCTGATCGATGGCCGACAAAATGCTTTCGGTATTGGACATCTGTGATCTCCATGGCCGCCCCGAGACCCAAGCGATCGGTCTCGGCAGCGGTCAAAAACCGGCCTCCAGGCCCCGGCTTATCGGACGATCCGGGTTGCTCACACTGCACGCCTAACTGATGCTACGAACGCTGAGCACACACGTCAATGCACGTCGGCCGCCCGCTGTCCTAAACAGTATCGACGGTTCCCGCGCAACGCTTGCAGGTCAACTCACTCTTCTGCCGCGGGCTCGGCGAGTGTTTCCGCCGTCCCCACCCGCCTGCTGTGACACTTCGGGCACTCCAGGACCACGTCCTGGCCGATGTTCAGGAACTGGTACCCACAGTCCCGGCATTCCCACAGTTTGTGACAGGCCCGTTCTTGACACACGGGGCACTTGAGCGGAAACGAGGGTTCCCCCGCCTTCACAAACATGACTTCGCGGTGCCCGCACTTCACGCACTCCACCGCCACGGGACGTAGCTCGCTCCAGTCGATCTCCGCGCTCGGCCGCAAGGTGGTGTACAACCAAACTGCCCCGCCGATCAGTCCGATCCCGGCCATTGCAATCAGAATCCGTCGCCGCCGTTGCTGCCGGGCGTAGGCCCCGATGGCGATGTCGCCCGTGCTGTCCAGCACTGCTCGGTAATCGGTCAGGTTCGCGGGCCTTCTGCGCCGAGCCATGGGTTCGTCACTCCTCGTTCCACATTATTATACGGGACCGAGCCTGTGGCTTGTCATTTCGACCGCTGATCGCTTCAAATCACTCGTCGTGAGTCAAGCAGGATGCAAATGGGGCCGTCGTTGACGGATGTGACGTGCATGTAGGCCGCGAACCGGCCGGTTTCGACCGTCAGCCCGAAGTCGCGGATGCACTCGACGAGCTTCTCCACCAGCGGCTCAGCCACCTCACCCGACGCGGAGGAATCAAACGACGGTCGCCGGCCTCGGCGGGCGTCGGCCTGCACGGTGAACGCACTCACCACCAGCACCGCCCCGTCGGCGTCGATTACCGAGAGGTTCATCTTACTCTTGGCGTCTGGAAAGATCCGCAGATGCGCGACCTTCTCGGCGATGTAACGCACGTCCTCGTCGGTGTCGTCCGGCGCCGCCGCGGCGTAGACCAGCAAGCCCTTGCCGATCTGCCCGGTGACTTCGTCCGCCACGGCGACCTGGGCTTGCTTGACACGTTGCACGACCGCTCTCAATGGGTTTCCTCCGCCACGATTTTATCCGACGAGGGGTTACATTTGAATCACAATTATCATATCTTACAAGGCGTTGGAGGCACTCACGTGAGGCGAGAGGCGCTTACTAACTGTTCATCTCCTTTTTCCCAGGTTGGCTTCTGGCTGACCGTACATATCATCATCCGCGCGCCTTCATAGCCTCGCGGTGCATTGTTGGTAAGTCACGTTCGTACACGGGATGATTGTGATAATGTGCATCTCTGGGGAAAGCGACCAATTCCGCCTGACAATCTGAGAGCAAAAGGAGGAGATACCATGTTTTGTTCCACGCGATTTCCATTGCGAGCGGCTTGGATGTTGACAGCTCTCGCGGCCCTGAGCGGATTCGGCCAAGTGTACGCGGCGGAGATTAACGCCTCCTGGATTGGTCCCGACGCCGGCGGGAACTGGAGTACCGCCGCCAACTGGTCGTCCACCAATTATCCGAACAACAATGGCGACACCTACAACGTGACACTCGGAAATTTGGACGCGGCCCAGCCCATGACGCGCACCGTGGTGCAGGACGTGGCCGGCGGCGTCACCGTTGACAGCCTCTTGATCTGGCAGACGCGCTGGGAAGGCGACCCGCCGCCGGACCCGTGGATGTACGTCAACGCGCTGCGGCTGGATGAGAATCTGACCACGGTTTATGACACCACGGTCCGCGGGTCGGTCAATCCGTGGGGCACGGCCCTGCTCGATTTGGGCGGCAGCACACTGACCGCTCAGACACTCATGATCGAGGCCAACGGCTATCTTGCCTCCGAACCCACCGATCCCTTCTCGTACGGCTTTACCCAGGGTACGGTCAACGGCCATCTGAACAACGACGGCACCACGCTCCTGACCGGAAACAGCTATCTAAACGGCAACGTGCGGAACACGAGGTACTTCACCTACGACAGCGAGGTGGGCAACTCGCTCCAGTGCGGCACCGAGATCGACAACACCGGCGCCAGCGCCATCATGAACCTGTTCGGCGATACGTATCTGCCCCTGGACTTGAAGAATACCAACTCCGCCGTGCTCAATTACGACGCTCACGTGGAGGTCAGCTCGGCCGGCAACCTGGACAATACCGACGGCATCATCAACGGCCTGGGCGGCAACCTCTGGCTGCGAGCCTGGGATCAGGTCAACAACGGCACCATCAACCTCTCCAACGACGCCCAATTGACGATCGGGAACCAGGGCACCAACACGCTCACCAACAACGGCGTGCTCTCCGGTGAGAATGTAGGCGATCCAGTCGGCAACTCCAGCTATCCAGTCGTCAACGCCAATCTGATCAACTATCACAACGTCTTCGTCGAGGCCAACACGCAACTCAACATAAACACCGCCCTGCCGGTGATGAATTACGATTACATGCGGATGACCAACGGCGTCTTCAGTTCGCCGACGAGCATCATGAATTACGGCAATGTCCTCGTCGAAGGTCCGCAGACGCCCGATCTGTGGGCCGGCGAGATGCACTCCAACGACAGCATCTTCAACACCGGGACCATCACCATCAACAACGCCCGCCTCACCGCTGACAACACCATCCTGAACTCCTCCGGCGGGACGATCACGGTGCAGCGCGGCGGATTCATCCACGCCGACGAAATCATCAACTCCGCCACGAGCACGATCGACCTGACGCTGGCGGGCGAGCCGGACGTGTTGTTTGCGCAGGCCGACGTTGCGTTCACCCAGGCCGGAACGATCAACACGGACGAAGGGCATGCCTTCGCCGTCTTGCAGCCGGCCGGCACGACCTTCACGAATTCCGGCACGATCAACATGAACGGCGTGAACTTGGCCTCGGCGGACTTGTTTGGGGTGCCGGACAACGTCTTCAGGAACGAGGGCAGTATCACCGGCAGCGGGATCATCGGCGGAGCGCGGACACTCCCCGGGGGCGCCACGGTCGACAAGACCCAGAAGTTCATCAACGACGGCATCATAACGGTAACGGACGGCCAAACGATGGTCCTCGACGGCATCCTGATGCCCGTTAACAACGACCGCATCACGGTCGGCGCCGCCGGCACGCTCATCACCACCTGCGGCGCCAAAGGCGGCGTCTTCTTGAACAATGGCAGAATAAACCTCACCGGGGCCGGCCTGAATGACGGCGGCTTTGGGCGGGCGCTCACCAACGCAGGCCATATCGTCGGCAACGGAACGATCGACTACGGGCAGGGCATTCTGAACAACCTCAGCGGCGTTATCGATGTGCGGGACCCGGCCGCCACCTTCTTGCCGCTCCGGCTGAATCCCGACGGCGCGCCGATCGTCAACGTGGGCACGATCAATATCTACAACGGTTCGGCCCTGGAGTGGCTGAGTTTGCCGGGCAGCAACCACGGCACGATCAACATGTACAGCACCGGGGCCGGGGCGCGGCTGACCGGAGGCGGAGCCACTGGGTCGTTCACCAATACCGGAGCGGGGGTGATCTACGCCGAGGGCATGGATCACAGCATCGATTTCGACGATGTCGGTCCAGGGGCAACCAGCTTCACCAACGAGGGCATGATCCGCGTCGGACTTGCCGGCGGCGGACCCAGCTCCCTGGCGATCAACGCCATCTCCGGTGACAACGTGCGTAATACCGGGACGATCGACGCGCGTAATACCACGCTTGCCTTCGGCACAGGCGATCTCGTCAACGACGAAGGACACATCATCGCTCAAGCCGGTTCCACATTCACGGCCAGCAGAGTCATCAACAATCTAGGCCAGATCGACCTCGCCGGAAGCTCCACCGCCACGATCACGGAACTGCATAACACCAACGGGGACGTCTCGGTGTTCGGCAGTTCAACGCTGAGCGTGACGGATGCGGCGGTGCAGAACACGGGCCGACTGACGGTGGTCGATGATTCAACGTTCAACACCAACACAAAAGACCTGACCAACACCGGCGGCAGCATTTTGGTGCAGGGCGTGTCACACTGGCTCAATGGCGCCGATGTCACGAACGATGAGGGTTTGATTGACATAGCCGGCGGCTCGGATGCCGCCATTCATAACCTGACCAACACCAACGGCGACATCACCGTGTTCAGCGGTTCAGGGCTGACCACCTGGAGGATCGACAACAGCGGCACCCTCTCGATTGCCAATGCTTCGACGCTGGCCACGGGCGCCCACCCGGTCGTCAACGATGGCGGCAACATTCTCGTACAGGGTGGTCCCCTGGGTTTTTCCACCTGGACAACCGACGCTGACGTTACCAATACGGACGGCCTGATCGACATCGCCGGCGGTTCGACGGCCACCATGCACGACCTGGACAACCTACTCGGCGATATCACGGTGGTCGGCCTCGGTTCTCTCCTGGATACCCTGGCCGTCGATAACAGCGGGATCATCTCGGTCCGCGACTTCGCCTGGCTGGACACACTAGCGGTCACGAACACCGGCACTATCTCCGTACTCGATAGCTCCACGTTCAACCCGAACTGGTCCCTCGTCACCAATACCGGCGGTAGCATCCTGGTACAGGGGGCTTCCGCCTGGATCAATGGCGGAAACGTCGACAACGACGGCGGCCTGATCGACGTCGCCGGTGGCTCGACGGCATTTGTCGATCGGCTCGACAACGTCGCCGGCGACGTCACGGTCGTGGGCGGGGCCCTGCTGGACACCCTGCACGTCGAGAACAGCGGGACGATCTCAGTCCGCGGCTTGCTCTCCGAACTGAACACGACCACCATCAGGAATGCCGGCGGCACGCTCACGGCCCTCGACGACGCGTTGATCGAGACCAACGGAAACGCGGTCACCGTTGACGGCGGGACCCTTACCACGGACCCGTGGAGCAACGCGGCGACCGGCTTCATCGGCGTCACCGGCGCGGGCAGCATTTTCAACGGCGGGACTGGGACCAATGCGGGTGTGATCAAGGTGAGTTTCGGAGGCGAGTTCAATTCAGGCGGTCTCGTCAACACCAACACCGGGACTCTCGACATCGACCCCGCCTATGCGACCATCGACGGCGTGTTTGAACTGGCAGAAGGCAGCATCCTCCGCGTCGAAAACCAGAGTGTCCTGACGGTCAAGGACGACTGGGTCAACCATATGCTCGATGAGGGCGATTTCGAGTTCTGGGGCAAGCTCGTGCTCGACGGCGGCACGGAAGAGGACCCGTTATTGTACGAGTTGGCCGGCCGAAATTACGGCAACTACGCAGACACGCCCGCGGAGGAAGAGGCCCTGCTCGAAAATGCCTACGTGGACAATTTCGCAATTGGCCTTCTCGATGACCCCGAAGCCCTGCGTACACTGGAAATCGCCGCGGGATCGTATATTCGGCTGGCGGACCTGATTGACAACGAGAACTATGGCGATCCCGGGGAGTACCTGGGCGAATACGAGGGCCACCCGGCCTGGTCGGGCCACCCCGAAGGCAAGGAATGCCTCTACGTCTACAACCTGATCATCGGCGACAACGTCACGATCGACTTCGGCGTCGGCTCGGTCTACGCGCCGTTCCACTTGTACTACTTCATCGGCGGCGATTACAGCCTCGGTGAAAACGTCACCTTCCTGCCCGAAGACTGGATGCCGCTGCCGATCGCGGTCCCCGAGCCGGCCACACTACTCCTGCTGACCCTCGGCGGCGCGCTGACTCTCCGCCGGCGGCGGTAGGCAATCTTGGCAGTCCCCCACCCCGTTCGCCGGCCCTCCGGGCCGGCGAAACGGGATGGGGCACCCACCAGGCGAAACGGGATGGGGCACCCACCAGGCGAAACGGGATGGGGCACTCACTGATGACACAAACGGCAGTTTCTGCCGGTGCCGGGATGAACTGAAGGTTGTGAGTCGCAGGGGGACGATTGGAGCTATTGTGGTCCTGCTAGAGCAATTTCAGAAACAGTCCGTTGCT
>JAGMDK010000494.1 GCA_023128695.1 Phycisphaerae bacterium | reverse complement strand
GTTATCACGTTATCACGTTATCACGTTCCCACGTTCCCACATTCCCACGTTCCCACCTTCCCACCTTCCCACCTTCCCACGTTCCCACGTTCCCACGTTCCCACGTTCCCACGTTCCCACGTTCCCACATTCCCACGTTCCCACGTTCCCACGTTCCCACGTTCCCACGTTCCCACGTTCCCACGTTCCCACGGCTACATTTTCCGGCCGAAGCCGACTTTTGCGGCGGGCCGTTAGGGTTGGGCTCCCAGACCGGCCGGACCGATGGTCCGCAGCCCGGTTGACGTCACGCCCGGAATCGCCAGTTGCCGCAAACCGCGGAAGCCCAGACCGCGACTGCCCGTCGCCTGGAGAAACGCGGCGGCGCTGCTGTTCAACTCAATCGCCGTCACGCCTTGACCGACGTACCGTGTATTCTGCACGCTGGCGGACGCCGGCGAGAGCAACGGGACCTCGTTGGCGGCGTCAAACGGCTTCGTCTCGACCGCGGCGCCTCGCTGGCTCGGCCGGTTGAACGTCGAAACCGCCTGGACGGTCTGACGGATTTCGATATCAAACCGCTGCTCGCGCAGTCGGCTGGCGACGTACGCCGCCCCGGCGTAGCGATCCCAGGCGATGATGTTGTTGAACAGATTGGTTTCCACGTCCACCCGCAACTCCCGCGCGGAGGCCACTCCCAGATCGCGGCCCCAGGCGCGAACGAAGCCTTGCCGCGCCGGCCAATCCCCCAACGGCTCAACCCGGTGTGCTCCCGTGCCGTCGACGGTCAGCATCTCGTTCGAGGACAATTCGACCGGCCTGCCGTTCACCCGCGGCGCGATCGAGGCCGGCGTCTCGTCCGCCGGCTCGGCAGGAGCCTCGCCCTCCCGCTCCTCGCCCTCCCGCTCCTCGCCCTCCCGCTCGTTGACGTACGCCACCGTAAGGAGGTCCGCGGTCCGCGCCAGATAAGTGTGCCCGGGTTCAACGGAGAGCTCCACTTCGGTGCCGGGCTCCTCACCTAGTTCGGCGAGCAGCATGATCGGGCGCCCTTGCTCAGCGGCCCGTGACGATACAAACATCAGTTTCCCGTCACGTGGTTCGAGCTGGATTCCGCTGCTCAACTCGTCCTGGGACGCCGCGATGGTCGCCGGCCCCAGCACGATCGCCACCACGCCGGATTCCTCGAAGAGCATCAACTGCCCCCCCTCCGCCACCCGCACGGTGCCCGGAATCACGGAGCGCCCCATGGTCAGTTCCACTTGTCGGCCGGCGGCTGTTTCGAGCGTCGCGGCCCCGGGCGGAACGACCCCGGTCACGAAGAAAAGCTCTTGGGCTAGTCCGGCCTGCGCCCCCGCGAGCAGCACTCCGACGAGCATGAGCCACACGGGCTGTGTCACGATTCTCATTGGTTGTTCCTGCCTGATGACCGCTGTCACAACTAAAGCAATTTCAGAAAAAGTCCGTCGCCATGGGAGGGCGAGCCTCCCGGCGAGCCGCGGCTCGCCGGGAGCCTCGCCCTCCCGACTAACGCCAGGTGTTTTCTGAAACGGCACTAGAAGTCCACCTCGAGCTGCACGCCGTAAACTGCCCGGTCGTATTCGTAGATATCCTCTCCCAGGCGATTCCAGATGTTTGAGTTCTGGAAGGTCAATTCGACGCCCGTGCGCAGCTTGACGTCGAGGGTCCGCATACTGGGGTTTTCGCCGCGGGCGACGAAGGTGTAAGTCAAGCTGAAATCATAGCGCTGCACGAAGTCGCTGCGCTCCTTGCGTTCGTAGTCAAACACACTGGCGGCGGTGTAGCCGGCCCAGGATAATTCACCGTCCAGCTCGAATGCGAAGCGGTGGGGCAAGGGCACGTCGAGCCCCCAGACGATCGAATGGCCGCGCAGGTCGAACTCGGTCCCGACGGTCTGCTCGTCGCGATACTCGTAACCCAGGTAGCAACTCAGCCATTTCTCGCCGAAGAGCACGCGCTCTTTTTCGTGCGTGCTGAAGTAATCCCCCATCCAAGGTAAGTCCTTGGCCCGGACGAGGTTGAGCAGGTGCTGTACCCCCACCGACTGGTACACGCCGTCGCGGTTGAGCCGGAAGTCCACGATGCGGTCGAGGTAGTTCCGCTCGTCGTGCGTGTAGTATATGTCGGTGCGCCCCGCCTCGAGATCGACTTCGTCGCCCGCCGCCCGCCGCCAGATCTTGGAAATCACCGGCGTCAGACGCTGGCTCGAGATGAACGGCTTGTGCCCCAGTAGCGTGTACGAATATTCGTATTGGAGGCCGAGATACAAGTCCCGCACGGGTTGCCAGTTCACGTAGGCGCGGCCCGGGTAGCGATTGACGTCGAACTGCGGGATATTCGGCTGCCAGGTGGCCGCCGCGCCGCCGCCCACGCCGACCGTCAGGCTCTCGCCCACCCAGGGAGCCTCGGTCTTGGGGATATAGCGGCTGATGTTGAAATCCGCCGTGATCCCGAACTGATAGTCGGCGCTCTGCTTGTAGCCACGGGGCAGGGCGGTGTCTCGGCCGAGCAGGATCACGTTTGAATCGTACCAGTTGCCGACCCGCAGCCGGCCCTGGAATTCAAGCGGCCCCAGCGGCTTGGGAAGCGGAAGCTGGAGCGGGAGGGGACTGCTCGTTTCCACTTCATCAAGCTTGTTGACGATCGCTTCGGCATTCGTGGCCAGATCGGTGCCCTCGGCCAGAGTGGCGACATCCGTGAACAACGCCCGGGCGCGGGGGTTGTCCCGCTGCAAGATGGCGAGCAGAGCGTCGTAGTACGTGAGGACCGTGTTGAAATCCTCGTGTGCCGCGGGCGTCAGACGCCCGGCTTCGAGATCGGCATCCGCCAGGACCCGGGCCTGCTCCAGGTTCCAGGTGGCGGCTTGCAGACTCTCGGCATACTCCCGAGCCATACCCGCTCGGCCCCGGTACTCGTCCGCTAGGCGATAGCGCGCTACGGCGAGATAGAACTGGCCATAGCGACTACGGGCGCCGTCCTCGGTCTCGGTCACGTAGCGTTGCAACGTCTCTTCGGCGCGCTGGGAGAGTTCATAAGCCGAGGCGCGCTCCACATCCGCGAAGTCGCTGGCCAACTGCGCGATACCAAGCAACAAGGCGGCATTGACAATCTCGGCGGTTGGGTCCGCCAGGCGAACGACCGTCTCGAAATGCTGCTGGGCCTGCTCGAACTGCGCCCGGGCCTGCGCGGCCTCCTGGTCCGCCGTTTCCGGCTCCCCTTGCGCCTTGGCCGCCTGCGCCGCCGACGAGTGTTCCAGGCCGTGTTCCAGGCCGATCAGCCCCAGGTAGTAGTTGCACGTGACCCGCTGCTCGGCGGTCGGCTCAGCCTCCAGCAGACGCTCGAAAATTTCCGCCGCCGCCTCGCGGTCTTCCTCGGCATAGGCTTGGATGGCGCGGTTCAAGTCCACCAGGGCCGCGCTCTGTTGAGAGGTGGGCTGCTCCTGGGCCTGCGCGGTGCGGCCCAGGGCGGCGATGCAAACCAGTAGAAACAGACGCCGTAAAAATTGATTTGCGCTCATTCGTCACGTCCCGCTCAGGGAGGCCCGTCGCGGCCTCGCCCTACCTTTCGCTTCCGCAGGTCGGTCCGGGATGGCAGCCGCGAGATGCTCGGCGGCACTCGCGTCACAGTGAGCCCTGGACGACCAATTGGAAGGCTTGCCCTGCAACGTCGGCCACGACCCGAGCGAATTCCGTGCGCATGAAATCCAGCATTTGTTGATTGTTGACACATCCGCCGATCGCCAGCAATGCCGCTCCGGAAACCACCCACCGGCTACTCTTCAACAGTTTGCGCATTGGCAACTCCACTGGTTGAACTACGTGGTGAGGCGCACCAGCACGTTATCCAGGAAGAAGAAAACCGTGTCCGAAAACACGCTGGACATTTGGGG
This sequence comes from Phycisphaerae bacterium, assembly GCA_023128695.1. Taxonomy (GTDB): domain Bacteria; phylum Planctomycetota; class Phycisphaerae; order UBA1845; family Fen-1342; genus JAGMDK01. The sequence goes on along the minus strand of JAGMDK010000494.1, from coordinate 9,476 downwards.
GAGCACGAACTGGTCCAAGATTTGCTGCTGGGTTTGCGGATCAGTCACCGCACACGAACCCGCTTGCATAAGGAATGCTCCCCCGCCCACGTACATGATCCTACGATACCATCGTGCCATCCGGCCCATAACATTTGCTCCTCTGCTTGAAAGGAGTCGGACCCTGCCAATCGAGAACACATCCCGAAGTGCCCAAGCTACCTTGTCGGTAACGCTATGTCACGGCGCGGCATACGTCAAGTCGCAGAAAAGGTGGGGTGTGACTAAAATTCGTGGCTGTGGAACTGGGGGTATCACTTCAAATTATCGCTTTTTGAGTGCTTTGATGTTATTAGTTACTGGTTGTTGGTTATTAGAAGGCGCGGCCTTCGGCCGTCGCGAATGACTCGCTCGGGTAATGGCGCATATTCGTCGTGATTGGCGATACGGACGAGACGACCACTAACTACTAACAGCTAATAGCACGTCCGTATTGAACAACCTGTTATTTTCCATAGAGTTATCGTATCCACCAAAAATAGTCACACCCAAAAGGGGCATTTCTGTCTGCTCCGGTTGCCGCCTCGCTTCCGCTGGGGTAAGAATTCGAGGACAATGGCCAATGTGTCTCGACGTCTGATCATCAAACCACCGGCCGTGACGCCGGAGCGCTTGACGCGGCTCGCCGAAGCTCTCCAAGACGCGATCCACACTCAAAACAGGCTCTCGGCCAAGTCCCCATACATCCTGCAATTCACGGGGCCGCTACAGGAGAACGAGCAGGCCTTTTTCGTCGAACATGAACCGGCGACCGGCATAACGCCGAGCGAGTTGTTCTCGGCGGAGGGTCCCTTTGCGACCGAAGAGCAACTCTTGCAGGCCCTGGCGGCCCTGGCCGACGCCCTGGCCGCAGCTCATGCCGGAGGAAAAGCCCGACCCGTGGTACACGGCGGTCTCTGCCCGGGCACCCTCCTGATTGCAGACGACGGCCTCTTCCGGGTCACGGACTTCGGTTTCGCGCCGGCTATATGCAAGACCCTCGGGGTGGACAGCTATCTGAATCTGGCCGTCGGACCTCACGCCGACGGCTCCGGGGCCTGGGAGATCCTGCCCCCCGACGTGATCGACCGCGACGATCGACTCTGTGCATTCATCGACCCTGACAAGTACGGCTCCGAATCGCTGTCGAGCTTCGAGTTAGGCTCGGATATCATCGCAGCCGGTCTTGTCCTCTACCTGTTGGCCGAACACACGCATCCTTACTTATATTTCGAGCCCGAAGCCCATCGCGTCGTCGATATGGCCCGGGCCATGGGCTTCGGCGTCCCTAACGTCTTTGCAAGAACGCAGTTATGTGAATCAAGCCAGCCCGCGGTCCAGGCTTGGCTGGAGCTGGTGGCGAGTATGCTGGCACGCCTGCCACGCGAGCGGCCCGCGGCGGCGGAATTGGCCCAGCGCGTCAAGTCCGCCGCTCCCCCTGTTGATCTTGACACTATCAAAGCCCAACGCTGGCTGGCGCAGCTCGAAAGCTTGCTGGAAGCAAAAGTATGGCATGAGCTGGAGGCGCTCGTTGATGAGCGACCCGAACTCAAGAGCTGGCCCGCCGACCTGCTCGCCCGCGCGGAGAGCATCGAGGCCCGGGTTCGGGAACACCTCGCCGAGGAGGGGCAACGAGCCGCCATTGATGCAGAGCGGCAAGCCGTGGCGAAATGGTTCACACGCCTGAAAAGCGCCGTCCAGGGCAAGGACTGGGAGACGGCACAAAGCCTGTTGGACGAGAAGCCCCGCGGCGAGCATTGGCCGGAGGGGGTTCAGGAACAACTCGAACCGCTCACGGCGAAAATCGCGCACGCGGCGGCCGAGCGGAAGGCTCGCGCCTGGCAGAAAGTGCTGCAAAAGGCCTTCGAGGCCAAAAACTGGTCGGGGGTGGGCAAGCTGCTGGCCCAGCGCCCCGCGCTCGATCCGTGGCCGGAGGACATGCAGAAATACGTAACCTCGGTCGAAGCCGCGCACGCGGAACACTTGGAGGAGCAGGAACGCGAGCAACGTCGGATCGCCGAGCAGCAGCAGCAGGCCCGTGCCTGGCTCGAGCAAGCCCAAGCTCTGGCCGGCGACGAGCAGTGGACCGAGTCGCTCGACGTGCTCGCGAGACCGCCGGAGCTGGAGCACTGGCCCGCCGGGGTACATGAAGAGGCGGATCGGCTGCTGAAAAGTTGCCGGCTGCACCTGACCGACGCTGTCGCCACAAACCTCGATCAGATCACCGAGACCATCCGCCGGCATGGCGAAAGCATTGTCCACGAGGTGCTCGGGCAGCGGCTCAGCGGGCTGGTGCGGCCGGACCGCAGCGAGACGAGCGTGGACCTGATCATCTGGGCCCCGCCGGACAGTGAGGCCGACGGTCGGGCACTGCTGCTGGTGCGCCTGCGGTCGGATAACGAAGAGGCCACCGGCGAGCCGATCAAGGGTGAGCTCGATTTTGTCCTGAAAGATGACATCGTTCAGCTCTGCGGCGGTCAGGAGAAGTTCAGCGTGCTCGTCGGAGATGGGCTAACGCAGCAGCTTATCCAACTCCAAAACGCCCAGTTGCGCGGCTTCGAGCGCGATTTGCGGGCGACGATCTTCGCGGAGGCCGCCGTCCAGGCGGAAGTGGATCAACCCCAACCCCAGGTTCCCGCTCAAATCAACCTGTTGGGAGACGATGGAAGCGACGAACTGCAAGTAGATCTTCTGTGGCGCGATGAGGAGCTGTCGTGGACGGCGGTGGATAAAGACACCCTGGCGGCGGAAGCGTCGCGCCTCGCTACGACAGTGACACAACGGGTCATACTCGCCGATTTATTGGGGCGTTCCCAGACGCTGCGTGAGTATAAAAGCACTTTCTCGATAGACCTGAGCGTCACTGAACAACCGCCGCCGGGCGAGCTGCCTACATCGTTATCATTTGAAGTCCGCGGGCATTTCGGCCCCCCTGAGCGCAGCAGGTCACATCCGCTTTTCACCGCGACGGCCGTCTGCGACCACGTGGGGCGGGCATCCTGCGATGTCGAGCTCACGGCGGTTGAGACCGAGCTTCAGCAATTGATCGTGGAGTCGCAGGACCTGTCGCGGGAGGCGCTATTCGGTGGGCTCAAGATGCTGGCCCGAGTGGCGGCTACGCGTCCGAAAATCAGCGGTCCCAAGCGCGGCAAGACCCCCGTCGGCGAAATCACGTTCGAGGTAAGGCCCAAATCCGGCCAGGCTTTCGCCCTCAAGGCCGCGTGGAACACCGATACATTCACCTATGAGATGCCCGCGGGGTGGGAAAAGAAGGTTGAGGTGTTGCTCGGGGCGGTGCCGGAATCCTTCGGCAGCTTGGAGGCTCAGACGATCCGCAAGGCACGTCCCGCCGCCCGGCGCGGGGTGGTTATCGGGGGCGCGCTGGCGGGCGCCTGCGTCGTCATCGTGGTTGGCGCGTACGTTGGACTACGGGGAGGAGGCGAACCCACACCACCTCCGGCCCCCAAACCCACGCCAATTGTGCAAAATGATGGTGGAGAAACGACCATCGTGGCCGAGCCGCCCATCGAAACGCCCGCTATCACCGAAACCGATACCGGAACCGCCCCTGATACGGGCGAGCCGGGGCCGGTGGTCGTCGTTACTTCACAGCCGGGGGAAGAAGCGGCTGGGCCCGAAACGGCCCCCCCGGAACCGGGACCGGGCGATCTCGTGTCGAGTCTGGCGGAGTATTTCAACTCGGACCCGGATCGCTTTGGAACACAAGTGCCGATTGATGAGCTGATGCAGGCCCTCATCCCCCCAGCGGAGTGGGATAAAGAAGGCAGTCCCGCACCGGGCCAGGCTCAGTTTCTCGCGCAGGTTGCCATCCCGGAGAGTGTCATCTTCGAAGACTTCGATCCGGTTGGCAGCGAGCGGGTCGCGTTTGACCTCAAAATCGAACTCAAAGGTAAGGCCCGCGTCTCGCCGCAGATTTTCACAATGCAGCGCATCGCGGATGGCTGGCAGCCGGCGCCGGAGAACCCGATCAGCCTGGCCGGCCTGGCGGGAGCCGCGAAGACGGTGTTGCTGGAAGCAGTTCGGCGAGCACGCGATGATGTCGCCTCGAACCGTCTCCAGGGTAACCTGACCGCCGCGCATGCCGGTTTCGAGCGGGTCAGTGCAATCCTGCCGGCCCTCGCTGATGAGAACGAAGTGTCACAACTTCAAGATTTGATGCACTCGCTGCCGCCGGCGTGGGAACAACTGCAAGCCGACTTGCAGACCAGCGGATACAGTGCCGACGGCGAACCGGAGGCGGCGACCGGCTATCCCGCGCGGCTGAGGGACGATCAGGGGCACCTGCTTCGGCTTGTGTCATTACCGCCGGGGGACGAGCTGTGGACCCGGCTAGGAGAGCTGGTGACGCCCCAGCAGCCGCTCAGTGAGTTCCTCGGGCTCCCCGAGGCAGAGCGGCCGTGGCGGATCTATTACCTCGACGACGCCGAACTTCTGGCTGCCAATGACTTTACGCAGGCTGTCGTTCACGCCGAAAACCTTGGACGGGAGCTGCCCACACGCGACGAGTGGCTGCTGACTGCGCTTAAATTGCGTCACAGCCCCCCCACGGGTTTGTTTGGAGGGCTCCGTGAGTGGTGTACCGATAACGCCGAGGGGGCGGCGAGTACGGTGGGGAATTGGGCCTGTGGCGGCGTTACCCGGACGGTGCGCGGCCAAGAGCAGGTTCTGCCCACTCCGCCCGAGAACCCAGGCCAACTGGATGAAATGTGGCGCTGGCTGAACGACCCGCTCGTGGTGCAGCGGAGAGATGGTCGCTTTGGTGACAACCTGACTGGCGCGCGGCCGATTCTGCGGATTTTTCCGCGTTAGGGATCAAGGTGCCGAGGAATCAAGGGGCCGAGGGGCTGGGAATCCAAGGAGTTCCAGGGGAATCAACCCGTGTTTGTACGCGCTGCTATATATCATATTATTACTATATATCCTAGTGCTCCGTCGGCCCTAGATTGACGGGTAGCACCATGGAAGGGAGGGCGAGGCTCCTGCCGAGCCGCGGCGTCCGTGGAAGGGAGGGCGAAGCTCCCGCTGAGCCGCAGATATGGGAGGGCGAAGCTCCTGCTGAGCCGCGGCGTCCCCGGCTCGGCAGGAGCCTCGCCCTCCCAGGCCAACCCGCGCCTTTTCCAGTGTCGACGCACTAGCATTTCACGGCACCTTCAGGCACAAATGAAACAACCCGTTTCACGTGAAACATCCGGGTTGACAACACGCCGAGATGCGTCGTAGGCTACACGCCACAAAGGAGATTACGATGGCAAAGACTACAAATCGGCTCGGCAAGGGGCTCAATGCCCTCATCAGCGCACGCAGTTCCAAGCTCTCTGCCCCAACCTCGCCGACAACCTCAACAGACGCCGAACCAGACCCACACCAAATCCAACATTTGGTCCTCGCTAGTATCTCCAACAACCCCCGACAACCCAGAACAACCTTCGACAACCAAAGCCTAAGCGAGCTCGCAGACTCCATCAAAGCTAACGGTATACTGCAACCAATCATCGTGCGAACAACTGGTGACAATACGTACGAACTAGTCGCCGGTGAACGGCGTGTGCGGGCGGCCAAACTCGCCGGGCTCGACACTATTCCGGCCATGGTCCACGAGCTGTCAGAAAACAAGTCCTTCGAGCTCGCCCTAATCGAGAACCTGCAACGCGAAGACCTCGCTCCCCTGGAGCGTGCCTCGGCCTACCAACAATACCTGGATTCCTTCGGCGGAACCGTAGAAGACCTGGCGCAACACCTTTCTGAAAGCCGCGCTAATATATCTAATTACCTTCGTCTACTGAAGTTACAGCCAGAAGTGTGCTATCTGCTCGGCCGTGGTCAACTCAGCATGGGACAGGCTCGGGCCATCGCGGGTATCACAGACCAGTCCAAACAGCTTGCCATCGCTCGCCTGGCATTCAGAAGAAACCTCTCTGTGCGTCAAGTGGAGGAACTGGCCCGTTCCGCAGAGACCTCGCCCCAACCATCCGGAGCCAAGAAAACCACGGATACCGATTCACAGAAACACCACCTCGACGACGTCGAGCAGGCTCTTGCCAAGGCCCTCGGCTTGCGCGTCCGCCTAAATCCCGGCCGAAAAAAGAACTCCGGACGTGTTATCATCTGGTATTCCACCCTCGATGAGTTTGATCGCATCGCTGAGCGCATAGGCGGTGACGTTAACCTGGAATAATGGAGGTTTCTCCATGACTACGAACAGACGCGCGGCTTTTGCCGGACAGTTCTATCCAGGCCACGCCGACTCGTGTGCCCGCCTGGCCGATGAACTCCTCCGGGATGCTAGCAGCCCTGTCGGACCCGGCGCCATCGTTCCTCATGCCGGCTGGATATACAGTGGGCCGACCGCGGCTCTCAGTATAGCCGCGATCGCGGCCGGCAAACCGGAAACCGTCGTGATTTTTGGAGCAACACACGGCCCCGACCTCAATCCTGCGAGCGTCTTTCCGTCCGGCTCCTGGCAAACTCCACTCGGGTCTCTAATAATTGACGATAAGCTGGCCCAACGTTTCACGCTAGCTAAGCAAATTCAAAGCTCTCCTGAATCACACCGGCACGAGCACTCCATAGAGGTTCAGTTGCCGCTGCTTATGCATCTGCTGCCCGACGTTAGGATTGTCCCGGTCGGAGTCCGTCCCGGACCTGAAGCTCCTGAGATCGGCCGTTTCTGTGCGTCCGAGGCCCTTGACTCGGGCCGGAGAGTCGCCTTTCTCGGCTCGACCGATTTGACGCATTACGGGCCGGCCTTCGGGTTCGAGCCGCAGGGCCGAGGATCGGCCGGGATTCGTTGGGCAAAGGAAGTCAACGATCGGCGTTTTATTGACCTGATACAGGCGCTGGCGGCCGAAGCGGTAGTTCCCGAGGCGGCCACGAATCGAAACGCCTGCGGAGCCGGGGCCGTTGCAGCAACGATTTCGGCAATGAGAGAATATGGGGCGGATAAGTACGAGGAGTTGCAACACACGTGCAGTGCTGAGGTCAAGGAAGTAGACGATCCCAACCCGATCAACTCCGTCGGCTACGAAGCCGGCGTTTTCATTAGACCGACCTAGCGGAATAGTGCTCTGTCAACGCTTAACCTGCGGGTTCAAGCGAGCGGGAGGGCGAGGCTCCTGCCGAGCCGCGGCTGGAGGGGAAGGCGAAGCTCCCGCTGAGCAGCGGCTGGAAGGGAGGGCGAAGCTCCTGCTGAGCCGCGGCTGCAAGGGAGGGCGAAGCTCCTGCTGAGCCGCGGCTGGAAGGGAGGGCGAAGCTCCCGCTGAGCCGCGGCGCCCCTGGCTCGGCAGGAGCCTCGCCCTCCCGCTCACCCGACCTCCCGCTCAACCACTGTCCCGCTCACCACCATCCCGCTCGCCCGCCCTACCGTTCGTCTGCCCTATCCGTCAATCTACGCTTGCCAGAGCCGTAGTGCTCTGTCGCTCGTCAATTGATGGGCTGGTGTGCCACTGCTCTTGAGCAGTGTTTCTTAAGGATTTTGGAGCACTTGACGATATCTAGCACTGCTCAAGAGCAGTGGCACACATTCTGATCGATACGCAACCCGTCAATTCAGCCGTGGTGAGGCACTAGTGCTCTGGCGCGGCTCAAATACTGGATTACCAATGTATGAACGTGCCCGATCCAGTTTCGCCAGGCCGGAGGGCAGTCGAACGGGAGTAGCCACCTCATGCTGCTCCGTGTCGCTCTGAAATGATGGAAAACGAGGACAACCTAGTATAACTAGCAATACTAGTTAATGGACCGCGCCGCCGTGTGGGGCCGCCTTTACACATCGGTACCGAGCCCGCGCGGTGTCCCGCAAGAGAGGACCACAATAGATCGCGAACGACCGCGCGGGCTGAGGAACGTGGGAACGTGACAAGGTGATAAGGCTGCAATAGAGCGCGAACGACCGCGCGGGCTGAAGCCCGCGGCTCTTCAAGGCTCTCGCGTCCCTCCTAGTCTCGCAATTTATGAAACTTGGTACTAGGCCGACCCCGTGGCGGTCATCCGCAGCAAACGCACCTGGCGTTCGTAGGCCGAGAACTTGTGCGTTTCGTAGCCGCTCGCGCGCATCCCCGCCGCCCGGTAAGCTGCTATCGCGCGCTCGTTTTCGGGAAAGACGACCAGAGTGACCTCGCGGGCCCCGTGCCGCGCGAAGGCGTGCCACAGCAGCAGGCGGGTCAGTTGTACGCCGCAGCCCTGCCCGCGCCGGGCCGGGTCCACGATCAGGTGTCCGAGCCAATAACGCCGCGGGGCGCCGAACAGGACATTTAACTCGCCGTAGCCGATCGGCTCCGCGCGGCCTCTTTCCGCCAGCAAAAAGGCTTGATGCCCGGGCACTTGCCAATTCAAGACTTCGGCGGCAGTCAACGGCGGACGAGTACGCGGCGCCAGCCAATATGCCTCCCGCGGATCGCACACCCACGACAGCACCAACTCCGCATACCCGGGCTGAAACGGCATCAACCGACAGGCTGGGACGGTCCGCTTGTTGAGGTCTGGATTCGCGGCCATGTTTCGCACTCTAGTTGCCCGTTCAGTGCAGCCATTGATAATAACGGCAGCGGACAGCGTCCAGCGACGCCTGGCGAGCGCATTCATGATAGCCCACGGGGCCTGTCCGTGTCACTCGAATTAAGGTCATGGAGCGATTACGCGGTTATACAGTTCGGTTGGAGCGGCCGGTGGTGAGGGGGCGGACGTACGAACTGCTCGCCCCGGCCAAGGGCGAAGCACTCCTCGACGACCCCCGCGTGGTCGAACGCTTCGAGCGGGACGAATACATGCCATACTGGGCCATGCTCTGGCCGGCGGCGTTGTTGCTGGCGGACATAGTCGCAACCTGGGAGCCGGCCGCCTCACACCCCGAGCCGCCCACCGTGTTGGAACTCGGCTGCGGGCTGGGGCTCGTCGGGCTGGTCGCCGCGCGGCTCGGATATCGCGTGACGGTCTCAGATCACGACGAGGACGCGTTGGCATTCGCCCGCGAGAGTGCCCGCCGAAATGGATTACCCCCGCCGGCAACGCGTTATTTTGATTGGCGTGAGGCGCAGCAGGCCTGGCATGTCGATCGGATCGTCGCGGCCGACGTGCTCTATGAAGCGCGGAACCTGGAGCCCGTGGCGGAGTTTATTCGACAGCACCTGAACGCCGAGGGCTTCGCACTGCTCAGCGATCCGCACCGTCGCACGGCCGACTCGTTTGAACTGACCGCCCGGGCCTGCGGGTTGTCGGTCGCGGTGACGGCGGTGGAACGCTCCGACGAGGGCGGCCTTCCAATTCGCGGGCGGATTTTTCATCTCCGGCACCGGGCGACGCGATTACCTTCTTAGCAGATTGCAGGAGGTAGACGACGGAGGAATCTAGTGCTCCGTCAACGCTGATTTGACGGGTTGCGTATCGATCGGGATGTGTGCCACTGCTCTTAAGCAGTGCTAAGGAGTCGCGCATAAATAACA
>JAGMDK010000493.1 GCA_023128695.1 Phycisphaerae bacterium | reverse complement strand
AGCCGCGGCTCGCCGGGAGGCTCGCCCTCCCCCAGCAACGGACTGTTTCTGAAATTGCTCTAGTAGTGCGTTAGCTGCGGAATCGCGAGTCGTGAGTGAGTCTGAAATATCTGGAGAAGCTTGTGCAGCGTGATATCAGCCTGTCCGCTCAGGACATTACCGAAGCCGAGATCGAAGCCGTGGTCGCCGTCCTGCGGTCCGACCGCCTCAGCCTGGGGCCCAAGCTGGGGGAGTTCGAGCAGTCCTTCAAGCAACGAACGGGCGTCAAGCACGCGATCTGCTGTAGCAGCGGAACCGCCGGCCTGCACGTCTGCTGGCACGCTATGGGCATCGGCCCCGGCGACGAGGTCATCACGACGCCGTTCTCGTTCATAGCCTCGAGCAACAGCATCATGTTCGACGGCGGAAGGCCGGTCTTCGTGGATATCGACCCGCGGACGTGGCAGATCGACACGGCGCGGATCGAGGCTGCGATCACGCCGAAGACCAAGGCGATCCTGCCGGTGGACATTTTCGGCTCGCTGCCGGACATGGACGCGGTCTGGGAAATCGCCCGGAAGCACAATCTGCGCGTGCTCGAGGATTCGTGCGAGGCGCTCGGGGCCACCTACCAGGGCCGCCCGGCGGGCACGCTCGGCGAAGCCGGCCTCTTCGCATTCTATCCCAACAAGCAGATCACGACCGGCGAGGGCGGCATGATCGTCACGAATGACGACGAAATCGCTTTCAAGGCTCGCTCGCTGATCAACCAGGGTCGCGACCCGGACGCCGGCTGGCTGGCGCACGCCCGGCTCGGGTTCAATTACCGCCTGTGCGACATCCAGGCGGCGATCGGCGTGGTTCAGATGCAACGGCTCGACGAGATTCTCGCCAAACGAGCCCGCGTCGCGAAGATGTATCAAGAGCGCTTGGCGGATGAGCCACGCCTCTCGATGCAACTTGTTCCCAACGAGGTCGGCATAAGCTGGTTCGTCTTCGTCGTGCGGCTTAGTGACGACTATACCCAAGAGCAGCGCGACACGATCCTGGCCGGCTTGCGTGAGAAAGGCATCGGCTGCAACAACTATTTTACGCCGATCCATTTGCAGCCGTTTTATCGCGCAGAACTCGGGTGCCGGCCAGGCGATTACCCGATCACGGAAGCGCTGTCGTGCAGAACGATCGCGTTACCGTTCCACAATCATCTGACAAGCGATGACGTGGATTACGTCGTGCAGACGCTGCGGGGGTTGTTGTAGCGGATGTTCCCCTGTGTGGAATGTGTAAGTTCCTGTTTGGTAAGCTGAACCATCGAGGCCAGGGGGAACATCCGTTGTAATCAACGTCGCCGAAGCAGCAAACCGGCCAGCCCCATGAGCAGCAGACTGGCGGGCTCGGGGCAAATGAAGGCGCCGACGATCGGCATGGTCGGAACGCCGTCAATGACGAACAGCGGATCGCCGTTGCCATCGAGCGGAACGTCGATCGTACAGACGCCCCCTGGGCAGGCATCTGTGAGACGGAGAGCGCCGAGCAGAGAGACACGGCCACAGTCGCCGTCCTGCGGTCCGCCGGTGTACAGGTTCCAGTTGCCGCCGGTGCCGCCTTGGTTCTTGATGCCGTAGGCGGCCACGAGGTCCTGGTTGAGGTTCCGGAAGGTCGAGTAGTTGTCGGCCTCGGTGGACGCGCCGTCCCAGCGCTTCACGCCCAGTGGGGACGCCATGTTGTCTACCTTGTACCAGAACACCTCGACGCACGTGGCGGATGCACCGTAACAGTCAACGACGTTCAGAGTGGCCGAGGACAGAAGGGCGCCGGTGTCCTCGCCGTAGAACTGACCCCAGATATAGAACCACTCATCGCCGATTTCCGGATTGTTGCAATCCTGCATGTTGTACTCGCCCGTCATGTAGCAGGGGGCGCCGGCGAGGACGTAGTCACCGCTGTAAACATCAGTGTTGTTGGAGTAATCCGGAACGTCATCATCCGAGGTGATTGCCGTCGACGGATTGTCGATCAGGTTCGGGTTGGTGAGGCCCATCGTCTCGTACGCGGCGGTAAACCAAATGCGGTACTCGGCCTGCGCCGCGGCGACGATTGCCAACGTTGCTGCGATTACAAGTGCCCTTCTCATGATCGTTCTCCCATTAAAAAGATGTTGGTAGAGGTACGTAACGTCTTTCACATGACTATCCAATCGTTATCGCCTGTACTCAACGCCGCCGAAGCAGCAGGCCGGCCAGCGCCATGAGCAGCAGACTGGCGGGCTCGGGCATGAAAGCCCCCACGATCGGCCAGGTCGGAACGTTGGAAATGACGAACAGCGGATCGCCGTTCTGGTCGAGCGGATTCAAAAACGCGTAGGGGCCTCCACCTGGATACTCAGGCGGGATACGGACAGCGCCGAGCAGAGAGACACGGCCGCCGTCACCGTCCTGCGCTCCGCCGGTGTACAGGTTCCAGTTGCCGCCGGTGCCGCCTTGGTTCTTGATGCCGTAGGCCGTCACGGCCACGAGCTCCTGGCACGTGTTCCGGAAGGTCGAGTAGTTGTCG
>JAGMDK010000492.1 GCA_023128695.1 Phycisphaerae bacterium | reverse complement strand
TCAGGCGGCGTTCGCCGCGCAGTTGAACCGGTTGATTCCCGAGGATGAGGCGGTGCCGTTGAAGGGGGCGACGTTTGCGGATTTCGAGGACCAGGCCGAGATCCTGGCCCAGGCGACGTTGCCGGTGATCCTGGAGGAGCGGGCGGCCTTGGCGCCGCAGGCGGAGGTCACGACGCCGGGCCGCTGCCCGCACTGCGGTTCGCAGGGAGTCTATCTGGAAAAAGAGGTGGCCCAGCCGCGGGTGCAGTCGCGGCATGGTCCGTTGGTGCTGCACAAGCAGCACGCGCGGTGCCGGGCCTGCGGGGGCTCTTTTTCCCCCTCAGGTGCGTGACTGGGGCTTGCCGGCGGAGGTTCCGCTGACGCCGCGTGCGGCCCGGCGGCTGGCCCGGGAAAGCGTGGTGCAGGCCTTCGAGCCGGCGGCGCGGGCCTTGAACGAGGACTGGGGTACGCACCTGGACGGCAAGCAGGTGCAGCGTTGGGCCGAGAGGCCGGGCGACGGCACGCCGGAGCATCCGCCGAGGCCGCTGGTGACGACCTACGTGGCGACGATGGGCGCGACGGAGGTGTTCGGCAAGCAGTTGCACGTCGAAGCGGAGCGGCGTGGCCTGCGTCAGGCGGACACCGTGTTGGTGCTCGGCGATGGCGGAAACTGGATCGACCCGCTGAGTGAGCGTGAGCATCTGCACGATCAGCGCATCGTGGACTACTACCATGCAGTCGAGCACCTGTACGAGGCCGCGCGGGGCCGGGACACGCCCGAGGCGACCGCGTTGGCCGACCGACTGAAGGACGCGTTGTGGGACGGGCAGGTGGAGCAGGTGATTGCCACGCTGCAGACGCACGCCCAGCGGCTGGGGCCGCCCGAGGAGTCGGACGGTGCCGAGCACCCGCGGCGTGTACTGGCGAACAACGTGGGCCACTTCCAGGCGTATCGGTGGCACATGGATTACGCGACCTATCGGCGAAAGGGTTGGCCGATCGGGTCCGGCGTGACCGAAGCCGCGGTCAAGCAGTTCAACAAGCGTGTGAAGGGCACCGAGCAGTTCTGGAGCCTGCCGGGGGTCGAGGCCGTTCTGTTCCTGCGGGCGCTGTGGCTCTCGCGGGATGACCGCTGGCGTCAATATTGGAACACCCGACCCGCCTACGCAAAGGCCGCCTAAAGTGTCATGGACCCAGCGGCCCATCCCGACGTCCCCGATGCGGCGTACCCGCCGGTCTGGGATTTGTAGAAGTTTGTAGGATACGTCCCTTGACGCACCATTCAAAGGCGGAACTGGGATTTGTGCGCCCGGGCCGCACTACGAGTGGAGCGCTGTTGACCCTTCGGCTGTGTTCAGGGCAGGCACGTCAGTGCCACGCGGCGCGGGGCGGCAAAGCGGTCGGACGGCGGGCCGCCTGATGAATCGAAGGCCGGTTCCGTCGCACGCGGCGACTCACCGCCGGGGGCCGTCGGCGCGGGAAGCCCCGGCCTCAACAGCGGGCGACCGGGATCGAACCGGCAACCTTCAGCTTGGAAGGCAAGCCTCCCAATTGTCGCCGAAACCGAGTTGTGGAAGGGTGTTTCCCCGTGTTCTACGTCCGGGACGGAGCCCGGACACTATCCATGAAAGGCGTCTTTCTGTCAAGAGCAGGCTTTCTTCCTTTTTTTCGCTATTAGAACACACTCATATCATGTCCCACCCCGGTGCTCTCCGGAGGGGAATGAAGAAAATAACAAATCCGTTTGCAGCGTTCGTACTCGTCCGTACACCGAACAGGGCTGGCTCGGCTCGAGCGGCCCAACTCCGGACGAGACGTACGCTTCCGCCGCCAACGCCGGCCCGGTCGGCTCGGCGGTGTAGACGTATAGGCCACCTCCTTGACAGAATACAGAAT
>JAGMDK010000491.1 GCA_023128695.1 Phycisphaerae bacterium | reverse complement strand
CCCGGCGAGCCGCGGCTCGGCAGGAGCCTCGCCCTCCCCAGGAGCCTCGCCCTCCCCAGGAGCCTCGCCCTCCCGACGGACGCCAGATGTTTTCCGAAACGGCTCTAGGAGGCCAGGACCCGTTCCAGGATGGCCTTGGCCCGGTCGCTGTCCTCGTCGTTGTCGAAGGCGATGTTGGTGACGGATTGGTCGCCCAGGGCCGCCGCCGTGTAGTCTCGGAAGCTGAGGCCGGCCTCCGCCAAGGCCCCGGCGATTTTCGCGCCGAGACCCGTCACGTTGGGCCCCTTGATCCGAATGATGCGGTAACTGTTTTCGGTTGCCAGACCGGCCCGCTCGGCCGTTTCGAGTTCTTCCATCGTGCGTAGCGGCGAGACGAGCATCACCCCGCGGCCGGGCTGCTCGCGGCGGGTGACGATGAGTTCGAGATCGAGGCCGCCTGCGCTGAGGGCCCGCAGTTTTTCCGCCAGCGCGCCGATCTGATCCGCGATCGCGCCGGCCCAGACGTATTCCTTGGTGATGCGATAGGACATAATGTCGTCTCCCGAGTGTACAAATCGCCGCAGTCACTCTTCGGCACAGGGTACTATATCCGGCCCCGGCCGATCCGGCAATCGTCTGGTCGCAGGTTGCCCATTTCAGGACTCGTCGGTTCGGGCTTCTGTGGAATTGACGAGCGGCGCGCCGGAGATGTCATGCACCCGGATTGACGGCTGGGTTGACAAAATCCCGCGGCTCTTCGAGGTAGGTCTTGTTAAGCGCACTTAATACAGTTCTTCGGGGTAGTCGACCACCCATCGTGCCCTGGCGGCCACCAGGTCGGCCCGCGGACGAAAACCCCAGGCCGCGCCAATGGCAACCGCCCCCGCGGCGTGTGCCGTCTCGAGGTCGGTCGGCGTATCGCCAACCATCCACGTCTCAGCCGGCGCCACGGCGAGTCGTTCACAAATACGGCGCAAGTAATACGGCGACGGCTTGCGGCGCTGCTCTTCGAGGTACCCATAGACGACCTGAAAGGTATTATCGGACCAGAATGTTCGCACAATCCGTACGGTCAGGTCGTGCGGCTTGTTGGAGAGAACGCCCAGCCGAATTCGGGCCGCCCGCAGCCGCTCCACGAGTTCCGAAACGCCGGGATACGGTCGCGTATGGCGGGTCGCGCGTGTGCGATAAAGGGGGCGGGCCAACTCGGCGAGTCGCTGGACGAGGTGGGGATGGGTCTCTCCAACCGCACGCTGGCAGAGCTTTGGCACCCCTTCTCCGGCCATATGCCGGTATCGCGTTACGGGGTAAGTTGGCAGTCCGAGGAGTTCGAGACAATGGTTGAGTGACTCGGCAATGTCCTGGAGAGAGTCCACCAGTGTGCCGTCGAGGTCGAAAATGCACGCGCGCGGCTTCGGAAGCGGTTCCGGCATATATCCTCCGGTTATCGCGACAACATTGACCGACTGCAACCGGATGGTCACACTACCTTATAATATCGATGAGCGGAAGGTGGCGGCGGGCCGCCCGGCCGCGCGAGGAGTACATAGGAGTGACTGCCATGTTTACCCGGACCTTGGCCCTGCGAATAACACTCGGAGTTGTGCTGACGGGCGTCGTCCTGCCCGCGCTGGCGGAAGAAGAGAAGCCGGAACGACGAAGCTTCAGCAGCATGCTCAATGTTGACGCGCTGATCGACAACTACGCCCGGCTCCTGGCACGCAAATACGACCTGACCGAAGAGCAGGACGTCTTTACTCAGGAATACTTGCGACAGAGGACGCACGAGTTCCTCGATCAGCATCGCGACGGGCTGTTCGCGCTCGTGGACCAAATGTTCGAGGCGCGTGGCGGCGGCGAGATATCGCAGGAGGAGTTGATCGACTGGGGCAAATGCGCTATGCCGCTGTTTGAACAAGCGAAAGTGCTGATCATCGAAGGGAACAATGAATGGCGTGACATCCTCACCGAGGAGCAGCGCGAGATCCACGATGCGGACCTGAAATTGATGTTTGAGGGCTTTAACACCACACAGGAGAAGCTGCATCGGATTGTCAAGGGGGAGATGACGGTCGAGGAGTTTCGCAACCCCAGCCGCCCGCCTCGTAGAGCCAAGGAGAAACCTATTTCCCCTCCGCCGTCGAGAGAGGGGGTGACGCCCGCGACCCCGGAGAAACCGGAGCAATTGCCGCCGCCCCGCCCGCACTCGGTGACCAATCGGAAGTCTCCTGAAGAAACCACTCGCGAGGAAGCGCTCAGGAAGCTCGATGAAATCCGGAGGCGCGGCGGTAGGTCCGCCCCGTCGCCGCGGTCGACCGGCGTGGATACCAGGTCGCCGGGCCCGCGCGGCAGGTCGACGGGCGTGAAGGGGAGCACGGATTTCGAGAGCGAGTGGGAAAAGTATGTGCGCGTGTTCATCGAGAAATACCGGCTCAACGACGCCCAGACACAAAAGGCGCATTCGATCCTGAAGGAGTGCCAGGAGCAGGCGGCCAGCCATATGGCCAAGCGCAAGTCCCAAATCGAGGACTTGGACAAGAAAATCAAAGCGCACACCGGCGACAAGAAAAAAGCCAAAGAATTGGCCAAACTCACTGATCTGCGAGCCAAGCTGCTCGAGCCGATCGGCCGAATTTTCGAGCGGCGGCTTAAGCCGAGCTTGGAAAAATTACCCACGCGGGCTCAACGCCAAGCCGCGCAGAAGGCCGGCAGACCTAGTGGCCCACGTTCTGGGAAAACCACTAAGTCCAGACCCAGGTCGGGAAGACCGGCGCCGCCGCCCAAAAAGCCCGATAAGCCGACGAAGGAGTAGTACCCGAGTGCTCTGTCAACACCAAACGTGCGGTTGGTCTGGGAGGGCGAGGCTCCTGCCGAGCCGTGCCCCAGAGGAAATCGAGCGTGCGGGTTGGCCTGGGAGGGCGAGGCTCCTGCCGAGCCGTGCCCCAGAGGAAATCGAACGTGCGGGTTGGCCTGGGAGGGCGAGGCTCCTGCCGAG
>JAGMDK010000490.1 GCA_023128695.1 Phycisphaerae bacterium | reverse complement strand
AAAAAAAATGAAATCTCCTTGACTCCTATAGGAGTGTGTGTACACTCTTATAAGAGCCCAAGAAGGCTCCGATGAGAATCCATAAGGAGTGCCGATGCCGGAGATACAACCCGGCGAGCGTCGCAGGGTCACGCTCAAAATTCCCAGGGAGCTCTATGACAAGCTGTCGGAACTCATCGCAGACACCGGTTTCCGAAGTGTTACCGAGTTCGCCACCTACGTCCTCCGCGACGTGGCCGCGGGCGGCAAACTCGACCGTAAGCCACCCGGCCTAAGTGAATCAGAGGTCGACCTGATCCGACAGCGGCTGAGAGCCCTCGGCTACATCCCGTAGCCTCCATCCCCGGGGTGAACGCTCCATTAAACGCGCGGCGGCGCGCGAACGGGGATTGTGCGCGCCCAGGAGATTACGATGAACTCGACTCCGCCCGAAAGCCTGTCAGTTGCGGCTCAACGCTCGCGGTCATTCATTCTTGACCTCACCCGCTCAGCCCTGCGTCGCCGCCGAATTCGTTTGTGGGCCGCCGCTCTTCTTGTGGTAGTAGGAGTGCTGGGGTTGCACGCGGCTATGCCGCGGTGGAATTACCTGGCGGACTTGGGTATTGACCTCGCGCCCACCACGGTATTGCTGGTTTTTCTGGCCGCTTTGTGTTGTGAGTACATGGATTCCAGCCTGGGGATGGGCTACGGCACGACGCTCACGCCGGTTCTGCTGGCGGCGGGATTCGAGCCGCTGCAAATCGTGCCCGCCGTTCTATTCAGCGAGTGTTTGTCCGGTATTAGCGCGGGCCTGCTCCATCACCGCGATGGGAATATGGATTTGATCCGTGACCCTCGCGTCCGCAAGACGGTGTTGTGGCTATCGACTCTGAGTATGATTGGCGTCGTGGCCGCGGTGACGGTGGCGTTACACATTTCCAAGTTCTGGCTCACCACCGGCATCGGCAGCATCATTCTCCTGATGGGCGTGATCATCCTCATGACCATTCGCCGGCAACTCACATATCGGCCCAAACATCTGATCGCGGTGGGAGCGGTGGCGGCCTTCAACAAGGGGCTCAGCGGGGGCGGTTACGGTCCGCTGGTCACCGCCGGGCAGGTGGTCTCCGGTATTTCGGGCAAGCAGGCGGTCGGCATCACCTCGCTCGCCGAGGGGCTGACCTGTTTCGTAGGCTTGGTGGCCTACCTGCTTATGCACCGGCACTTCGCTTGGTCGCTGGCAGCGCCTTTGACCCTCGGAGCCCTGTTCTCCGTTCCGATCGCCACGCTGACCGTGCGGCGGATGCCGGAGAACCTGGTGCGCGGGGCGGTCGGGGGCGTCACGTTGCTGCTCGGAGCCTTGACGCTGTTGAAACTGATGCTGAGGTAATCGCGGTGCCCGCGGCTCGGCAGGAGCCTCGCCCTCCCCATCAATTCAGGTGCCTGTGGCTCGGCAGGAGCCTCGCCCTCCCCATCAATTCAGGTGCCCGTGGCTCGGCAGGAGCCTCGCACTCCCCATTCAGGAGCCTCGCACTCCCCATTCAGGAGCCTCGCACTCCCCATTCAGGAGCCTCGCTCGCCCCATCAATTCATACGTAACGGAGCCCTTGGTAATCAAGATCGGCCCATTCCGCGTGGCGTGTCCCACGGCTATAATCCGCCCCAGAACAGATAAGGCAGGTGACAGTCAACGGAGACCTTAAAGTCCGCGACGGACTCGTAATCGATGGAGGGCTGCGTTGCCCGGGTCGGTGTTAAATAACAGCGGCGCCGAACCGCCGGCGGACGACGTCTTGGCGGCGTCCATACCCAAGGTGCGCTCGACGGGGCTGTGGCCGCCGTGCCCGGTGAATCGGATGCCCCGGCGGCGGCGAAACCAGATCTGCATCGCCATCATCGCTCTGGGCTTGGCGAACTACCTGGTCTACACGCTGACCTACGCGGCTCTGGGCGGCGACGCACACAACGGCCAGCGTGAAATACGGCAGCTTGACGACGGCACTCGCGAGGTTGTTTACAAGGTTCGCGGGCACTTCATCCGCTCCCCCAGCGGGCACGAACGGGTAATCAGCCGCGGGGCCTGGATCTACAGCTATGTGCACTCCATCTCCCTCCCGCTCACCTCCGGCGCCATGATCATCAGCATGCTCCTCCTCGCCCGCCCGCACATTCTGGCGACGATGCGCGGCGGCTGGATCAGCGGGCGCACGCTGGTCACCGTCTTCGGCACGATCGTCGTGCTGATCACCGGCGGCGCCGCCATCCTGTTTACGTGGAGTTTCATCTCGGAGCTGAGAGTTGCTCATTGCTGATTGGCTTGCTGATAACGGTCGCATCGCCCAGAGTCTGCCGGGCTTCGAGATCCGCCCGCAGCAAAGCGAGATGGCCACGGCGATCGCCCGGGCGTTCGAGGCGGAAAAGCACCTGGCGGTGGAAGCCGGCACCGGCGTCGGCAAGACGTTCGCCTACCTGCTGCCCGCGATCGAGCAGATCGTACAGCACAAACGCCGTGTCGTGGTCAGCACGCACACCATCGCGCTCCAGGAGCAGTTGATCCACAAAGATATCCCGTTCCTGCAAAAGACCCTCGGCCAGTCCTTCAAGGCCGAACTCGTGAAGGGCCGGCACAACTACCTCAGCTTGCGGCGGCTGAAGGGAGCCAGCACGCGTCAGGAATCCTGGTTTGCGAACATGTATCTGCGGAATGCGCTGCACGCCGTCGAGGATTGGGCTTACGAGACCAAGGACGGCTCGCGGAGTGATCTGCCGCGGACGCCGCCGTTCGAGATCTGGGACAAGGTCCGCAGCGATCACGGCAATTGTCTCGGGCGGCGGTGTCCGACATATCTCGAGTGTTTTTACCAACGGGCACGCCGTCGGGCCGCCGAGGCCGACCTGCTGATCGTCAACCATGCGTTGCTGATTGCCGATCTCGTCCTGCGACAGGAGAAGGTGAGCGTCCTGCCCAATTACGATCTGGTCATCATCGATGAGGCTCATACGCTCGAGTCGGTTGCCACCGATCAGTTCGGCGTCAGAGTTTCCAACGGGCAGGTTCAGCATCTGCTGGCCGGGCTTTTCAACGAGCGCACCGGCAAAGGCTTCCTGACCGTCTTCGGCGACGATCGGCAGCGCCGCGCCGTCATCGAGGCCCAGTCGGCCGGCGCACGGTTCTTCAACGACCTGCACGACTGGCAGCGCACGCGGGGACGATCAAACGGACGGCTGGTTACGCAGCCCACGGTCGCGGACGTGCTCTCGCCGGCGTTGTCCAAGGTGGTCAAAATGCTGGAGCCGTTGAAGAAAGCGCTGTCGAAGGAAGAGGACCGCCAGGAGTTGGGCTCCAGTCTCGAGCGGGCGGCCGTCGTCGCCAAGTCGCTCGGCGACCTGCTGACCCAAAGCCGGGACGAGCACGTCTACTGGATTGAGATCGAGCCGGGCCGCCCGCCGCGCATCTCGCTGTGTGGGGCCCCGCTTGACGTGGCCCCCCTGCTGAACGAACTGCTATTCAGTCGGCTCAAAAGCACCGTGCTGACGAGTGCCACCCTGGCGACCGCCCGCGGCAAGAGCTTCGACTATCTGCTCAGCCGCCTCGGCGTGCCCGAAGCCGAGAGCTTGCAGCTCGGCTCGCCGTTCGATTTTCGCTCGCAGGTCGCCGTGCACGTGGAAGCGGGCTTGCCCGAGCCGTCGGCCGGCAACGACTTCGTCGCCGCTGCCTGCCGGGCGATCGTGTACTACTTGCGAAAAACTCAAGGCCGCGCGTTCGTGCTGTTTACGAGCTACAAGATGCTCAACGACGCCGCCCGCGTCGTGCGGGACGAGCTTTCGGCGGAGGGTTATACTTTCCTGATTCAGGGCGAATCGCTGCCGCGCTCGAAAATGCTGGCCAAGTTCCGCCAGGCGCCGCGGGCGGTGATCTTCGGCACCGACAGCTTTTGGCAGGGGGTTGACGTCGTCGGGGAAGCGCTCTCCAACGTGATGATCGTCAAGCTGCCGTTCGCCGTGCCTGACCGCCCGACGATCGAGGCCCGCATCGACCTGATTCGCCGGCGCGGCGGCAACCCGTTCAACGACTACCAGTTGCCCGAAGCGGTGCTCAAGTTCCGCCAGGGCTTCGGGCGGCTGATCCGCAGCAAGACCGACCGCGGCATCGTGGTGATTCTCGATCCGCGCGTCGTCCGCAAACACTACGGCCGGCAGTTTCTCGCGAGCCTCCCGGAGTGTCCGATCGAGACGTCGAAGCGGCCGTGGTAGCAGGGTCCATGACACTTTAGGCGGCCT
>JAGMDK010000049.1 GCA_023128695.1 Phycisphaerae bacterium | reverse complement strand
TCCCAGTCAATCCGGGCGACCTTGACCCGCACCGGCACGTCCGACGGCAGCCCCAACTCGCCGTAGTGCGCGTCGATGTAGGCCTGGAAGTTCGCCTGCCAGGCGTCGAGTGCACCGTCACCCCTGGGGATGTATCCGGTCGGCATGGCCAGGAACCGCCTTTCTGAGCCCCTGCGCGGGCTGGCGTCATTATCCCATCTTCTGGGGCTGTTGTCCAATTCTTACGGATAGAAAGCCGCATTTTACGTCTTACTCTACTTCAAATACAGACATATGGCCAGTATAGCTGGCAAGGAATACGACTTATCTATCTTACTGGTCAACTAAATCGGAATAGTGTACTGAAATACTGGCGCGCTATCCGGAAGAACCGGATAAGCGGCGGGCCTCTTCACCATCAGAAAAAGAGGCTCGCCCGTTGTGCGGCCGCTCTCCTCTCTTGTCGTCAATCCTGCGATAATCGTGCTGGCCGTTCGCTGGATCCGGCCCAACGAAGTCAACAACGTGTCACGGTTGCCGTCGTACAGATGGATGTAGTCAGCGGCCGCCGTGTTCGTGTCCAGGCCGATCGCTTCGCAGACCACGAACGCGACGGCCTCGGCCTCGGTCTCCCGAACCGCGCGGGCGCCGCGGTCCGCCTTGCTCCGGTGCAGCAACTCGTGAGCGAACTCGTGAACGAGCACCGAGAATTCCTCGGCCCGACTCAAGCCGTGGCGGATGCCGATCCGTCCGCCGCTTGACCAGCCGTCGACGCCCGCCGCCAAGTCCATGTACTCCAATTCGATTCCGTGATCGGCAACAAGCGCCTTCAACCGCCCGGCGAAGGTGCCGGGATCGCCACCGACCCGCCCAAGCTCCGGCAATGGCTTCCCCTCCGTCTGGCTCACGTCGAATACGCAGGCCGTCCTGAATGCGACGACGCGCACGGCGTCCTCGTCGTCACTTTTCCGTCGGTGCACGACCGGTACCAGGATCCGTATCCCCCGCTCGCCCTTACGCACTCGACGTCCAAGTTGCTTCCACGCGTGGTACCCTCCCACCCGTGAAGCCTGCGGGCACTGCAGCCCTATCAGGAGCACATTCCCAAGGCTGTACTGATGGAACCGTGCCATCATCGACAGGTAGGCCGTGAGCCGAGCACTGTGCCCGGTTTCGACCGCGGCCATCAGCTCATCCATGGCCTGCCGCGTGAAGTCCGTCTTCACTGTCGGTGACATCGCAATCACGCTCCGTACTGCCGGCTCAGCCTGCGTAGCTCACGGATTTCATTCCGCGGCCGCCTGACACGCAGATACCACTTTGCGAAAGCCTGCTCGTCCTCACGGATGAATTCCCCTGGATCATGCCCGTCTCCACGCAGCTGCTCGACCAACTGCCCAACGCTCGCTGCCGGCAGCCTTGGAGTCACTAGCTCCAGCATGATCACCGCGTGCCGCACTTCCTCCTCCAGCTTGTCAGCCATGATGACGGGGCTCTGGACGGATCAACGAGAGTTAGCGCAGCGCTGTGTGCGGTGGCTACTGGCGGAGGTTGATTCGGGACACGACGACTTCTGGCGCACTCTCGCATTTCGAGCCGCTCACTTCTGCGGATTCGCCGGAGAGCCGGTCACCGATGTGGAACGCGGATTGATGCAAGCTGTAACGACTTGCGTGTTCAATGCCTGCCAAAGCAAGCAAAGCTGTTCGTTGTTGGCCGGCAGCGGTTCCGAGCGTGCCTTACAAGCACTGATTGAGGGTCTGAAGGACGAAGATGTGGATGTGCGGGCGAGCGCAGCGGATGCCCTGGGGAAATCGAAATCGGGCGTGGCGGTTAGCGCGCTGATCGATGCACTGCTGGATCAGGTGTGCAGCGTTCGCCGGCACGCCGCACGTGCTCTGGGAGAATTAGGTTCCGCCGATGCCATCGAGGCTTTGCTTCGTCTGCTTGCGGACCCCGATTCCGTAGTCCGAAGGGCAGCTGTGGGAGCGCTGGGAAAGATCGGCTCCAGCGAAGGGCTCAATCTGATAGCGTCGCTTCTTGATGATGAAGACCCGAGTGTTCAGGAATCCACAGTCATTACGTTGGGCCGCATTGGTTCCGAGCGTGTGAAGGGCGCTTTGATCAGTGCGTTTGGCAACGACAACGAACGTATCAGTCGTCAAGCGAGCCTCGCTCTGTTTCGGGTTCTGGGCTGGGACTGCGACCGGGCGGTGGCGGCCATCGTCGACGCCACACGGCATTCCAGCGAAGCCGTCCGAAGAACGGCGACCGAGTTTCTGGGATGGCTCGCCTCGTCAGAAAACGCTGAAATTCGCAAGGCCTCTGACGAGAATACGGCAAGGTCCTTACGGCAATCCGTCATCCGCAATGCGATCAGCCCACTCGCGCGCATGCTAGTAGATCCGGCATGTCGCCTCCGGGAGGAGGCAGCTTACTCATTGTGCAACATACTGCTGTTGATGCGCTTGGGGCAATAGGTTCGGCTCGTGCATCCGACGCACTTTTGAGTATCGTCGGCTCGCATGGCGAGGACATCTCCGAAGCCGAGGCAGCCGTGGTCCGTAGAGAATACTCAGACCCTACCATGGCGAGCTGGATGATCTACCACCGCGGGCGACAGAGTTCCGAGTTGGGTCAGGCGGCGAGCGAGGCGTTGGCGAAGATCGGTTCTGACCGTGTTGTCGATGCCCTGATCGAAATCCGGCAACAGAGATCCACTAATGACAGAATCGGTTTCAACGCCCATCGCGCGTTGTCAATGATCCATACTGAGTACGCCACCCGCGCGTAACTGCCTGTCACGACGATCGCTAATCGGGGCCGTTGCCACGCGCCACACTGGCGAGGAACACTCGCAGATGTTCACCATAGAGTGGGTCGAGAACGGGCGGGAGACTGTGACCGCCGAAGACTTTGACGAGTTGCTTTGGCTCGGGGGCGAGTTCGTACAACTGCTCGGCTCCGACAAACGGCGTAACCAGGTCTTGCGGCGACTGGATGATGAGCTTGGGCAGTGTGATCTGCTCGATGTATCGGTATGGGTCGAGTTCCGCGTGTTCTGCGGCGACCCTCTCGATCACCTCGGGCAGTGGGATCACGCCGACAAGTGCGAACGACCACGGCGGAATGGATTCGGGGACGAAGGCCCCGTGGAGAATGACACCGACGATGCCGTTCGGTGTACGTGCCGCCTGTGCCATGGTCGGCAGCGTTCCCAGCGAAAGGCCGAACAGGACGATGCGGTCGGTGCCGTGTTCAGATCGGCTTTGAAGGTGCTCCAACGCCGCGTCGGCATCCGGCAGGAGCGTGCCGAGGCTGGCGGAGCCGGGGCTTTCGCCGAAACCCTGATAGTCATAGAGCATGACGTTGTAGCCGAGGTCGTGCAGAACCGCGTAATAGGGAAACAGCGCGCTGCGATTGAACACGGCCCCTTAGTTGATCAGCACGGTCGCGGGCGCGTCATCGGCCGGGATGAACCAGCCGTAGATGGTGTGGCCGGCGGGCGCGTCGATCTCGATCGGCTCGTATCCCAAGCCGGCCGCTGAGGGCGGAAACAGGATTGGCTTCTGGGCCGGCGGGGTGAACCAGCCCTCCTCGATCGGCTCGACCGCGCATCCGTTCGACAATGCGATTCCTATCGCCGTGCAGAAAGAAGCCATGCGAAAGCTGGTCATACGAGCACTCCTGGGCAAGTCCAAGGCAGCATCTGGTTGGCCCACGGCCCCCCAGCGGGTCGCTTGGATCGTGAGTTGCCTAACGCCGAGCCTTGCTCGCGACGTTTATGATCGCGTTCCGCGTTGCCCTCGTCCGCGCTGCCGAAGAGCCGTCGGCGGCAGCGGACGCGGGAGCCAAGAATCGTCTTGACACTCCATGAATCTCAGTTCATAGTATGGACTGAAGGTTCGCGCGCGTCAAGTGGCCGTAAACGAACCGGCCAAGAGACCCGGGCGGACGAACCAGCTCTCAAGCTGGCGTGGATACTCCCGGTATGACCTGGGCGACGGACAGTAGAGATGGTGCCGAATCGGTATCGAAAGGAGTCGAAAATGAGTTTCAAGAGTTTGAGGTGGCGCACAGCCGGTTTGGTTGCGTTCCTGATGGGCATTCCCATGGCCGAGCAGGCGCAGGCGGCGGATGGTGGCAATATCGTCGGGGCGGCGATCGACCTCGCGCTGTCGATCGCGAGCATTGCGGGCGATAGCTAATCCTCGGCATACGTGGGCTGGGCCTCGCTCGTCAGTTGGCGGGTGAGGCCCTCACCCCAGCGAGCATGGACCCAGAGATACTGCCTGGGGTCGTCGCGGACGATCGTCTCCAGCGCGGGAACGTATCGCTCGGTGATGTAGACGACCGGATCGTCTTCGCCGCGCCACGCACTCGGATCAAGGAGATCGGCTACGACAACCTCGAAGCGGAACGCGTCGCGTAGCCGGCGGATGCCCGCCACGACAACCACTGCCTCGTAGTGCGAGGCCAGCAGCCCCACGGAGCGCGAGGCGGCGGTTTCCAGGCCCAGGAAAGTCACCGGAATACCGCGCTCGGCGGCATGGTGGTCGGAAAGGATTGCCACCGTGCCGCCATTCTCCAATATCTGGGGCAGGCGGCTGACCGCCTGGGTGTCGGGAATCATCTCGCAACCGCTACGGGCGCGAATGGCCAGCCGGTGCGCGTCAAAATCCGGATTGGCGTGCGCTCGGTAGACCACGCCAGCACGGATTCCGTTGTAGCCCAGAAAGAGTGGTAGTAGGTCGAAGGGGCCGTAGTATCCGGTCAGGAGTATGACCGGCTGGCGGCGGCGCTGGGCGTCCAACATCATGCCCCGGCACGGCTCGGGGATGCGGCCGCCGTAGCGGTGGTACGTGCCGCGGCGAATCAGCCGGTCGGCGAGCATCAGGTCGGCCAGGTTCCAGGCTCGATGAATGAAGGCTTGCTCGGCGATGTCGGCAACTTCAGCCGCGCTCCGCGTCTGGCCCAGGGCTGCTTGGCATTGCGCTTCGCTACGGATGCGCAGAGGGTCAAACAGCCGATACAGCCAACGCGCGAGGACGGCCAGGAGCGAATACGCCGCGCGCGGGCCGATCACCCCCAGGAAGACTGCGAGCACCCGCCGATACGCGTTGCTGAGCCGGATCAAGATGCGAGTGGCGGACACGCTCACGCCCCGGTGCTCCGTACACGGTTCGTGCCTCCGGGCGCCGAGGGTAGCGTGGGCGTCTCGCCCGCGAAGTCGTGACATAGGGTTCAGGGTTCGGGGTTTGGCGATCAGCTATCAGCCCTCAGCTTTCAGCCAATGGTAGCGTGCGGCCCGGACGCACCAACCCCGCTCACTCTTCGAGCAGAGTCAGTTGCCTCGAAGGTTCCCTATTGGGAATCCCATACATCGATGAGACGGAGTCCTCGAATTTCTTTACCGCGTTCTCATGATGGGTCAGGAACCATTCCTTGTGCTTCTTGAGATAGTCCTCTCGCACGTCCGGCCTGCGCAGATCCCGGGGAACCCTCTCCATTCGTGGGTCAACGCTGTCAAAAGCTGAGAAGGCCGCCCCCAGACGCTCCCGGGTCATTGTGATGTAGTCCGGGTTTATCTCGATGCCAATCGCTCTCCGATTCAGTTGCTGGCACACGCGGAGCGTCGTGCCACTTCCTGAGAAGGGGTCAACGACGAGGTCCCCTTCCTCCGATGAAGCAAGCACCATTCGCTCGATGAGCCCTTCCGGTTTTTGGGTTGGGTGCTTCTGTCGGTTCCCGTTGCAGTAATGGACGTGTGAGAACCCCCATACATCTCCCGGATTGGCCCCGCGCATGTTGTTCCGATCCCGGTAGTACTTCTGCGGTACGCGAACGGCATCCAGATTGAACTTGGCCGTCTTGGATTTCGTGAACATCAGAATGTCGTCATGGCGTGGAGAGAAGCCCCTGGTTCTGCCCATGCCCTGTGTGTAGTGCCAGACAATCCAACTGTTGAAGAACATCTGCAATTCGCGATCTAGGATGTCGTACAGATACGAGATGAAACGAAATCCCATGAACACGTATAGCGTGCCCGCTAGTGTGAGCACCCTTCGCGCCTCGCGCAACCAGTCTCTTGAGAAGGACAAGTACTCCTCAAACCCCTTGATGTCATGATTGTTGCCGTAGTCTTTGCCGAGGTTGTACGGAGGGTCAGCAATCACGAGGTCAACAGACAATGCGTCTATCTTCTGCAACTGCTCAACGGCGTCACCTGTGATGATGTTGATGTCAGTCATCTGTTCTGATCCATTTGTTCTTCCTGGCAAGCTCCAGCCATTCGCCGAACCCCTTGCGGGAGTTAATGAACTTCCGATCGAGCAACTCACAGAATTCCCATGTGGTCCGTTTCGTCAGCTTGACGTAATGAATATCTCGGACCTGGAGTTGTCCAGTACCCAAGGCAGGATTGTAGCTCAAGTCTGCGCGCGAAAGGAACTTTAGGTCGTAGGCATTGTGAGCGACAACCTCCATGATTCCGTCCATGAGGCCGGACTCTACGTTCTTTGTGGAATAGACTCTGTGCTTCAGTGATAGGACTATGAATATGTAGTCGGGGTCTTCTACGTAAGCTGTCCTGATCCTTTTGAAGGATGTGATGTTTGGCGACTTGCCGCTGGACTCGAAATCCTCGGAAGTAGCCTTGACATCCACTTCGGCAGTGACACCGGAGTCCACCTTCCGCTTCTTCTTGAATTGGAGAATCACGTCAGCCATATGAAGGCGTTGTTGGGCCTCGACGTTGATCAAGTGGTACTGGTTCTTCTTGTCCTCCATCACACTATAAAAGGTCTCGTATGCCCAGGCCTCGACGAACGGACCGGCGATCTTGTTGATGTTTTCCATCGGAAGCCCGCGCTTGAGATTCGTGTTGATGATGATCTGGTTGCGCCGGGCATCGATGGCCGCCTGCATGATGGCCTCAATGGCATTCGTCACGAAATCGGAGCACTCGCTGTAGTCCTTACATTGCTCCGGTTTCTTGAGATCGAGGTCGTCATATTCCATCGATGCACACTCCCGTTTTCACCTGCTGTTCTTGAAGAGCCGTGTCCGGTGCGTCCAAGACGCACCTTTGTCCTACGCCCCAATCGTCGCGCTGGCCGTTTCGCTCC
>JAGMDK010000489.1 GCA_023128695.1 Phycisphaerae bacterium | reverse complement strand
CTCCGTGCCCGCCAGTACGGTCCGCTGGCGGCCGCGGAGGGCCGCCCCACCGGTTTACCCACTTTCCTGACGCCCACCCCTCGCCTCGTTGCGGAGGTCTTCCGTTTGCCACCGGCGTCGGTAAATGCTACAAAACAGGGCTGTGACGGCCGGAGCGGGACCGGGGGCCGCGAACCCGCCGTCCGTCGTCCAACCGTGACGTGAACTGTTAAACGAGCCGACATGAGTTTCCAGGACTTGGGAAATACCTGCGTCTTCGGGCTGCAATGGGGCGATGAGGGCAAGGGCAAGATCGTCGACCTGCTGCTCAAGGAGGACTTCGACGTCGTCGTACGCTATGCCGGCGGCGCGAACGCCGGGCATACGATCGTCGTCGGGAGCGAGAAATACGCCCTGCACCAGTTGCCCAGCGGCATCCTGCGACCGAACGTCACCTGCCTAATCACCGGCGGCGTCGTGATCGACCCGGCGGTTCTACTGGGCGAAATTGCCTCTCTCCGCCAGCGCGGCTGCCAAATCGACGACAACCTGCGGATCAGTGACCGCGCTCACCTGGTCTTCCCCTACCACCGCCGCGAGGACGCTCTGGCCGACGGCGCTGCCCGCGTGGGAGAAAAACTCGGCACGACCGGCCGCGGAATCGGCCCCTGCTACGCCGACAAATACGCCCGCCACTGGGCCATCCGCGTGGGCGACCTCTACCCGGCCCAACGCTTCAAGGAACGCCTGGCGACGATCGTGGCGCACAAGAACGTCTACCTGGCCTCGGTTTTTGAAGCCCGCGAGACTTTCGACGCCGAGCGTTTGGCGGAGGAATACCTCGCTTTCGCCGCCGAGCTGCGGCCGTTCGTCTGCAACACCACCACGCTGCTATACCGGCTGATGGCGCAGGGCAGACAGGTGCTCTTCGAGGGCGCCCAAGGCAGCCTGCTCGACATCGACCACGGCACCTACCCCTTCGTGACCAGCTCGAGCTCCGGCAGCGGCGGTGTGGTCAGCGGGGCCGGCGTGCCCGCCACCAAGATCAACTCCGCCGTCGGGGTCCTCAAGGCCTATACCACCCGCGTCGGCGCCGGGCCGTTGCCGACCGAACTCAAGGACGACCGTGGCGACGCCATTCGTAAGCGCGGCGGCGAATACGGCACGACCACCGGGCGGCCCCGCCGCTGCGGATGGTTCGACGCCGTGGCCACCTCGTACGCGGCGATGTTCGGCGGCCCAACGTGTCTGGCGCTTCTGCATCTCGACACGTTGTCCGGATTCGAGGAGTTGAGCGTCTGCGTGTCGTACCGCACCGGCGGTGCCCGGCTCGACGAGTTCCCCGCCGACGTGCATCTGCTCGATGAGGTCGAGCCGGTCTACGAGACGGTTCCCGGCTGGACGGAGGACATCCGCCACTGTCGGCGGTTTAACGAGCTGCCGCCGCCGGCACAGGATTATGTGCGCCTGATCAGCGAACGTCTGGGCCTCCCGGTACGTATGATCGGTGTGGGACCGGCCCGCGATCAGATCATTCTCATAGAGGATTAGGGCTAGTGGTGTGATTCGTCCCGATTGCATCTTATTCAAGCCGGTGGGGCGGGCGTCCCCGCCCGTCCGTGGCGGGCACAGAGGCCCGCACCACCTTGAATCATGACGCGGCAATTATGAATCACTACACTAGATCACATATTAGCCAACTCCGCTCACCACTCCCATAATTCAACCCATGCTCCGCTTCGCGCTCCGACGCCTGCTGACCTTCCCGCTGCTGCTGCTCGTCATCTACGGCAGTGCCGTGCTGCTCATCATGGCGACGCCCGGCGAGGGGCTCGAAGGAGGCGAAAAAGACCTGCCGCCTGAGGTCTTGCAGCAAAAGCGGATTGCGTACAACTATGATCACTACGTGACCATAGAGGTCGCGGGCCAAGCCCCGCGGCGGGAAATCCGGCCGGTGTCGGCGTGGGAGCGGTATTTCTGGATTTGGCCCAAACGACTCATCTGGGAACGCGACCTGCCGGCCCACCAGTACGAAGACTGGACCGTGGTCGAAATCATGCGCTCGGCCCTGCCCGTTTCGCTCCAACTCGGCGTGCTCGCACTCGGCCTGGCCGTCACGCTCGGCATCGCCGGGGGGGCGGCGGCGGTCGCCTTCCGCGGGCGCTGGCTCGAACACCTCTCCATCGGTCTCTGCCTCATCGGCATTTCGCTCCCAACCTTCGTCATCGGAGCCATTCTGCTCATCGTCGTCGCGCTGTGGCTCGGAGCGGTGCCGGTCGGCGGATGGGGACGGCCCGCGCAAGCCATTCTGCCCGCCTTCACGCTCGCCCTGCCTTACGCCGCGTATATCGCCCGCTTGACGCGCTCCGCGTTGCTCGACGCGTACGCGGAGGACTACATCCGCACGGCCCGGGCCAAGGGGCTGAGCGAGATGCGCGTGCTCCTCAACCACGCCCTGCCCAATGCCTTGCTTCCCGCGTTGAGCTACCTCGGCCCCGCCGCCGCGGCTATCTTCACCGGCTCGTTCATCGTCGAGAAGATCTTCACGATCCCCGGGATGGGCACCCACGTCGTCGAGTCGATCAACAACCGCGACCAAACCCTCATCCTCGGCACCGTGATGATCTACTCCGTCTTCCTCGCCAGCTTCAACCTGCTCGTGGATCTGCTCTACGGCCTGATTGACCCACGGATACGCGTCGGAGCCAGACACGCATGAACGCCGCTTTCCCCAACGCCTGGCAGCGCTTCCGCCGCAATCGAGCGGCGATGATTAGCGCGGCAGTGCTGCTTGTAATGTTCGCCGGGTGCCTGCTTACGCTAGGCTGGTCCGTCTCCGGAATGCGTCTGCAACACCTCGACCAAGCGCGGCAAGCACCCTCCCTCACATACCCCCTGGGCACTGACGAAGTCGGCCGCGGCCTGCTTTGGCGAACCCTCTATGGCGGCACCCTCTCGCTCACGCTCGGGCTGCTGGCCGCGGCCGTCGCGGTTGTGATCGGGACCGCTTACGGCGCTTTCGCCGGGTATGTCGGGGGTCGTTGCGACGAGATCATGATGCGTTTCGTCGATGTGCTCTACGCTCTGCCATACATGCTGCTGGTCATGCTCTTCACGGTCTCTATTGGAGCGTGGCTGCAAAAATGGGACCTCGTCGGTACCGAATGGGCACGGTTCATCGTGCTAATCCTGGCTATCGGGGGCGTAAGCTGGCTGACGATGGCCCGGGTGATCCGCGGACAAGTGCTCTCGCTGCGCGAACAACCGTTCATGGAAGCTGCCCGGGCACTCGGCATCCCCCTGCGACGGATTCTGCCGCGGCACCTGCTCCCCAATCTCGTCGGGCCGATCATCGTCTTCGGAACCCTGACAGTGCCCCAAGCGATTTTGCAAGAATCGTTCCTCAGCTTCCTTGGCGTCGGAGTGCAGCCGCCGCAGGCCACTTGGGGCTCGCTGGCCGCCGACGGCGTGCGACTGCTCAACCCCGTGCGGTTTGACTGGTGGCTGCTCGTCTTCCCCTGCGGCACGTTATCGATTACGTTATTATCATTAAACTTCATTGGAGACGGCCTACGCGACGCGTTCGACGTCCGCGGCCGGAAATAGGAATCTTCCCTTTTCTGCCCCGGTTGATTTTAGCCGCTTCAGACCGTAAGCTTTTTCATATACTTGGGGATTGGTGTAATGGTAGCACGACTGACTCTGGATCAGTTAG
>JAGMDK010000488.1 GCA_023128695.1 Phycisphaerae bacterium | reverse complement strand
CACGTTCCCACGTTCCCACGTTCTTTAGGGTGGGTGCCCGATCACACGCCGCGTGTATTCGGCGGCCAGATCAGCTTGTGCAATTGCAGCCCGACCCGGACGTCGAGGCGGTCGGCCAGAATCCAGGTGGCCAGCTCCACCGGCGGCAACTCGTCGTGCACCGGCGAGAAGATGACGGGGCAGCGCGAGAGGAGATCGTACCGCCGCAGGACTTCTTTGGCCCAGTCGTAGTCGCGGCGGTCGGCCAGGACGAATTTGACCTCGTCCCGCGGAGTCAGGAGGTCGACATTCGGCCAATGGTTGCGTTGGGCCTCCCCGCTGCCGGGGCACTTGAGGTCGACGATGCGGGCGACGCGGGGGTCCACCTGTTCGATGGAGCAGGCCCCGCTGGTTTCGAGCAGCACCGTTTCAAATTCGTCGGCGAGCCGGGTCATGAGCGGGTAGACTTCGGGCTGGAGCAGCGGCTCGCCGCCGGTGACTTCGACGGTGGGGCAGTTGAACTCGCGGACCCGGCTGAGGATGTCGTCGATGGTGAGCCATTGCCCCTCGGCGACGGCGTACTCTGTGTCGCACCAGGCGCAGCGCAGGTCACAGCCGGTCAGTCGAACGAAAACGCAACGGAGCCCGACGCGGGTACCTTCGCCCTGGACCGAATGGAATATCTCGTTGATTTGCAGCCGCGGGGGCGTATCCATCGTGCCGGCATTATACCGGCGTCACGGGGCACGGGCAGGCAAGCTGCCCACGACACCCACAAAAGAGGCCGTGACGGAGCATTAGCCTCGTTGCCCAGTCGCGGCTTCTTCATTGCCGGGACCACGCCTCAGACCTACACTTTACGCCGTGGTTAGCTCCCGGGGACGCATGTGAGGGCAGACAATATGCGAATTCGCGGCCTGCTGTTGGACGTCGAAGGCGTGCTGGTGACGGATAAGCGCTATCAGGCGGTGGAAAGCGCGGCGGACTTCCTCCGCCAGGCGCGTGCGGCGGAGTGCCCGCTCCGGCTGATCACGAACAACACTACAGATGACCGGCCGACCCTGCACGAGAAACTAACGCGGGCCGGGTTTGACTTCACGCTTGAAGAGCTTCATACCTGCACTTTCGCCGCGGTCAACCACCTGCGTGAGCTGAACGCCCGCCGCTGCCTGGTGCTCGGTAACGCGGCGTTGCGGCGCATCTTTGCCGAGGCGGGCTTCGAGGTGGTGGACGAGCATGAGGTGGATGCGGTGCTGGTGGGGCTCGATACGGCGTTCACGTATGAGCGGCTGCAACTGGCGTGCGACGCCGTCCTCTCGCACGGGGCCGCGCTGCTTGCCCTGCACCACAACCGGATTTACGTGAATGCGGCCGGCCGGCCGGCGCCGAGCGTGGGGCCGATTGTGGCGGCGATCGAGTACGCCACGCAGGCCGAGGCGGTCGTCATCGGAAAGCCGAGTCGGGACTATTATCAACAGGCGTTGGATGCTCTGGGCGTGCCGCCGAGGGATGTTTTGATCGTCTCGGATGATCCCCTGACGGACCTGGTGGGTGCCAAACGGATGGGGCTGTACGCGGCGTTCGTTCTGTCGGGCAAGTACGCCGACGAGGGTGTGCTGGAACAGATTCCGGCCAACGAGCGACCGGACCTGACTGTTCCCAGGCTTGGCGATTTGCTGACGCTCGGCCAGGTGACCTTCTAGAGCCGTTTCAGAATACATCTGGCGTCCGTTGGGAGGGCGAGGCTCCTGCCGAGCCGCGGATATGGGAGGGCGAGGCTCCTGCCGAGCCGCGGATATGGGAGGGCGAGGCTCCTGCCGAGCCGCGGCTATGGGAGGGCGAGGCTCCTGCCGA
>JAGMDK010000487.1 GCA_023128695.1 Phycisphaerae bacterium | reverse complement strand
AGCCGCGGCTCGCCGGGAGGCTCGCCCTCCCCAAGCGACGGACTTTTTCTGACATTGCTCTATTATAATGATGGCATGGACATCGATCTCCAAAAGCTTCCGATCCCTGACTGGGGGCTGGTTTGCCCGTCGTGCGGCTACCAGCTCCAGGGGCTGCCCGGGCACCGCTGCCCGGAGTGTGGGGAGATAATCGATCTCCCAGACCTGGTGCGCCCCTGGACCCGCCTGCGCGCTCCACGTTTTACCGGCGATGAATCCCCGCTGCCGGACTTCGGGCTGACCTGCGGCGAATGCGGGGACCCGCTGCTCGGCGCGAAAGACGGCCTCTGCCCACATTGTGGCGCCCCCTTCGATTTGAACGGTCTGAAACCGCCGCGCGAGTGGTTCCTGCTCGACAGCGAGCTGTGTGGTGAACTGCCCATTCCCGGCGTGCAGGCCCTGTTGGCCTCCGAAGGCGTCCCACACGTGGAGGTCAGGGAGAAGAGCGCGATCGAAATCTACGGCGGGCAGAGCGTGTTTGCCAACCGTCTGCGTGTGGCCAGTGAGTTCTTCTTCGAAGTCCTGTGGCTCCTCCAGCGCGCCCAGGCGGAAATGGAAACAGCCCGCGCACTGGGCGAAAGCGCACAATGGCGGTGTAGTAACTGCGGCGAAGAAAACCCGGGGCACTTCGACGTGTGCTGGAACTGTGAAGGAGTTAAGAGTAGCGAGTAGCTACTCTCCCACGATCTGCACCACGAGGTCCCGTTGCCGGCGGCGAGTGTCGAAGTCGAGCAGCACGATTTGTTGCCAGGTGCCGAGCGTCAGGCGGCCGTCCACGACCGGGATGGTGAGGGACGGCCCGAGGGCCGAGGCCCGCACATGCGCGTGCCCGTTGTCATCGTGCCAGGTTTCCTCATGTTTGTAGTACTGGTCCTGAGGGGCGACCCGCTCGAAAAAGGCTTTCAAGTCGTGCGTCAGCAGGCCCGGCTCGGCCTCGGTCGTGGTGATCCCGGCGGTCGAGCCGACGGCGAAGACTACCAGGAGGCCCTCGCGAATCCCGGAGTCGGCCAGTTCGCGGTTGACCTCGGAGGTGATATCCAACACATGCGTGTTGCCGTGGGTGGCAATCTGAATGCGGCCGGAGTGTGTCATCGTCCAATCATCCTTCTGAGTGCGCCTAAGAATACCTCTCGCGAAGAGCCGCGGGCTGTCGAAACACGCCACGCCACGCTTTCCCGCGCGGCACACTTTGCGTACACTGCCGCGGACGCGGCGATAAGCCGCTCCGGGACCGCGACAGAACGGCCCCATTTTGCTACCATGATGGTTTCAGGTCCAGTGCGGACGGCCCCCGGCGACCAGGGATACGACAAAGATATGCTAGCGGATACCATGAGTACGACGATTTCCGAAGACCATCGCCTCCTCATCAACGCGGTCCGCGACTACGCCCGCGGCGAGCTCCTCCAACTCGACGCCAAATGGGACCGCGAGGAATCCTCCTGCTGCGAGCGGCTTGATCAACTCTACGAGATGGGACTAATGGGCCTGCGCGTGCCCGAGGACCACGGCGGGCTGGCGTGCCCGATGCTCCCCTACGCCCACATCATCCGCGAACTCGCCTACGCCTCCCCGGCGGTCGCCGTCAGCGTGAGCGTGCACACGATGGTATGTGAAGCGGTCAAGATGTTTGCCCAAGACGCCGTGCGGGACCAATTGCAGCAGCAACTGGCCACGCCCGATAATCTCTCCGCCTTCGCGGTCAGCGAGCCCGACGTTGGCTCGGACCCCGCCGCGGTCAAGACCCGGGCCGAAAAGGTGCCGGACGGGTGGAAGCTGCACGGCAGCAAGTTCTGGGTCACTAATGGGCTCACCGGCCGCTGGTTCAGCGTGCTGGCCCGCGCCGGCGACACAGGCGGCAACAAGGATCTCAGCATGCTCCTGCTGGATGCCCGCCAGGACGCGGTCGAACGGAGACCGATCCACGGCAAGATGGGCATCCGCGGCTCGGAGACGGGGGAGATGAATCTCGACGGGGCCTTCGTCCCGGCTGAACACATGCTCGGCGAGCCCGGCGACGGCCTGAAAATCACCTTGTCCGCGCTCGACGGCGGGCGGATCGGGATCGCTTCGCAGGCGGTCGGGATCGGGCAAGCCTGCCTCGACCTGATGGTCAGCTACGCGAAGGAGCGGCACCAATTCGGCCAGCCCATCGCCGACTTTCAGGCCATCCAGTGGATGATCGCCGACAGCAAGACCGATCTCGACGCCTCTCAGCTTCTGATCGACCAGGCGGCGCTGGCCAAGGACAGCGGCAGGCCGTTCACGTGCGAAGCCTCGCTGGCCAAACTCTTCGCCTCCGAAGCCGCCAATCGCATCGCCTACCGCGCGGTACAGGTCCACGGCGGGTCGGGTTACATCAACGAGTGTCGGGTCGAGCAGCTTTATCGCGACGCCCGGATCACCACCATTTACGAGGGCACGAGCGAGATTCAGCGGCACGTCATCGCGCGCGAGATGCTGAAGGACGCGTAATCCATGTCGTCAATCACGGTGGCAAGTTCCGGGTAGGCGGCCCGGATCAGCGCGAGATCGCGGAGAATGCGGTCATACTCGGCGGCACGGCCAAGACCCGCCGATTCTGTCACGGACCCCCAGGCCTGGGAATGTAGCGGCCGGGCCCCTGGCTCCCGTTCTTCCGCCCCTCTCAACCGCCGAAACGCCTTCGCGGCGATCATCCTGCCAACCCCGGGCGAGAAAAACTCTGCGTCAGGGCAGGCGCAAGTGGGGGGAGGGCAATATAATGAAGGTCCAATCGACCGCCGGCCGCGACGTTCACGAAGTTCGCGTTCGGCGCCGGCACGTTGCATTGGCCGTAGTAGTTCCATCCCCAGGCCACGATTGAGCCGTCGGCCTTCAGACCGAGACTGTGGTACCCGCCCTCCGCGACGGCTATGAAGTCCGTGTTCGGCGTCGGCACGCCAAGTACGTAACGTTTCAGATGGCCGAGGTGGCCGTACCGCGTGAGTTGTTCACTGCGATCCTCGATCGCATCCAGCGGTTCGGTGTGCCGCCGCCATTGGTGCAGCGTGGCTGACGCAGCGACCGAACGAAGGCTGGCGATTCGTGGGGGCAGAGGTTGATGCTGCGCGGAGATGCCGCAAGACCGTCGTTCCGATGGCGGGAGCGGCCGAATCGGCCTCTCGGCGTGCCGGGAGGTCAGCCTGATGGGCGCAAGCAGGGGCAAGATGGGCCGTTCTCGCTTGAATCGAGTGGGTCGACCGTGTAAAATGCTGGCTTGAGGTTCGATAAATGGGAAATGTCGGATCGGATCATTCCGCAGTTGGCCGAGGGCTTGTTCTAAGCCGCACGGTCCGCGGGGAAACGACTGAGACGCTCGAGGGCGCGCTCTCCTTCCTTGTCTGGGCTGTACACGCTGTCAGAGACACGTCCCCGGGGCATGGTGTAGCCGGCTCGAGCACGATCGCACGGTCGTGCCGGCGGTTGCCGGGGACAACAAGGCACCAAGAGAACCGTGACGAGACCGGCTCTTCGCGAAACCTGAACCTTGGAAACAGAGGAGGCTCCCAGCATGTTCGAGTCCAGACTTACATCGGCGGCGGCCATGGTATCCTGCCTGCTCGGGTTGGGCGGTGCGGCACACGCTGAAATCGTTATCACCACGGTAGGACCCGAAGACGGCTATGTCGTACAACAGATGGGCGTGGGATATACGGTCTACGATTCAAGGAACTGGGTCGCGTCGGCCTTGACCAGGACCGGCGGTGGTTTCACTGACCAGTACATCTCGCGCGGCATCCTGGAGTTTGCCTTAGACGCGCTGGACGGAACCACCATAGACAACGCGTTTCTCGAGCTGACGCTTTTCACGGTGGTCACACCTCAGCACGAAAACGACTTTCCCGAAGCCTACGGCAAGCTGACCCAGGAGGACGGGACCATTGATGTCAACGACATCAGCCTTTCCAATACGGTGGACCTGGGCCGGCTTCCAGGATCACCGGGGAGCGAGCAGCCTGTGGGGACCGTGTATCAGATCGATGTAACTGATTACCTTCAGGACTTCGTAACCGCCAACGGGGTCTTCACATACGCGGGCTTCGTCTTGGACCCCGGTGGCGCCTTCAACACGACGGGCGACGAGTTCTACTTCGCCTCGAGCGAAAGCACGGTCTACAATGGTCCAACGCTCCGTATCAATACACCGCCCGACTGCCCCGGCGACAGCAACTGTGACGGCGCGGTGAGTTGGCGCGACATCGACTTCTTCGTGGCCGCGATGAACGATAACGTGGCCGCCTGGGAGGCCATGTTCCTGCCCGGCACGCCAAGCTGCCCGTTCGAGAATAACGACGTGAATGCTGACGGTACCGTTTCGTGGCGGGATATCGACCCGTTCGTGGCAATAATGAATACGACCTGCCCGTAATAGGCCGCTACACTCTTGTGTGGATGTGTGCCACTGCTCTTGAGCAGTGCTTAAGCTACCGCTGGTCAATAGAAGACACTGCTCAAGAGCAGTGGCACACCGCATACGCCCGGCCGGCACGGGGGCCGGCCGCTACATCTAGAGACTAGAAACTGGAAACTAGACCTTATCACCTTATCACCGGCCGGGTTGATTTGCATCATTCTCGCTACTCGCGATGTCCTACCTTGATCCCGGAGTCCTCCAGCAACTGGATCACCTCGCGGGCGATCTCCTCGATCGCCTTGTACGACGCGTCGATGCACCGCCAGCCGTACTTGGCCATCTGCTCGTTGGCCGCTCTGAGCTCGCGGGCGATCTGAGTGCGGTCCCCGTATTCCTCGGTCACGTCCATCTTCCAGCTTCGCAACCGCGAGTCGCGGACACTTTGCAGCCGGTGCGGGTTCGTCGTCAGGCCGATCACACGCCGCGGATCGATCTTGAGCAGTTCGGGCGGCGGGTCACAGTCGTGGAACAGCGGGACGTTCGCCGCCCGGATCCCGCTGTAAGCCAGGTAGAAGCAGGTGGTGCTCTTTGAGGCCCGCGAGACGCCCACCAGCACCACGTCCGCCTCCGAAAGCCCGCGGGCCCGGCAGCCGTCATCGTGGTGGAGCGTGTAATCGACGGCGTCGATGCGGTCGAAATGGGCTTTGTTCGATTTGTACAAGATGCCGGGTTCGGCGCGGGGGGTGCTCTTGAACAAATCGTACAGGCTGACCAGGACCGGCCCCAGGACATCCACGATCGGCACCATCTGCTGCCGGGCGGCCTCCTCGATCGCCTCACGGGCCTTGTCGTAAACCAGCGTATAGAACACGAGGGCCTGGTCCTCGGCCGCCTTTTCCATCAATTGCCGGACGGTCTCCGGACGGCGGACCTTGGCCTTGCGTATGAGCCGCACGTCGATGTCGTCAAACTGGACCAGCACCGCCTTGACCACCGTCTCGCAGGTGCGGCAGGTCCCGTCCGACACGAGGTAAACGGTGTGTGTCTGCTCGGTTGACATGTCCGGCTCCCAGAGTCGTTGCCCAGCGACCCAAGGCGAGTCACCAGCTTCACTTTCTTCGGTTCCGCCGGCCGCGTCAAGGGACGTAGCGTATAAGCAGTTCCGGAGGGACGAAAGAAAGTAGCCCCGGGCGTTTGCCCTGGGAAACAAGCCGCCGTTCTATACCAAGCCCCGGCGGGGCGATGACGCTACACACGCCTCCGGCGAGGCGCCGAGCGCTCACGTCGCGGCTACGGACACGTCGTATTGATCACTGCCACAAACGGGTCGACGTCTCTCCAGTTGACGATACCGTCGGCGTTGACGTCGTTGTTGTCGAATGAGCAGGTCGGCGTTCCCGGGAGAAACAGGTCCCGCCAATCCTGCTCGGACTCGAGCGCCGCCTGGAGATACTCGATGTCTCGCCAGGAGATGTCGCCGTCGCAGTTGCAGTCGCCGGGGCAGACCGGCGGCACCTCGCATTCATCCGGTATCCCGTTGCTGTTGGCGTCCTGGGAGGTGCCGTCCGCGATATCACACTCATCCGGGATTCCGTTGGTGTTGCAATCCGCGCTCGTACCGTCCGCGACGTCGCAGATATCTGATACATCATTGGAATTACAATCTGATAGACCGCGGAATACGTATGCCGAGCCGGAGCCGCCGCCGTTATCGTCGTCCCAGTATGCTCCACACACGGCAGTGTCGCCGGAGATGGCCACTGAGTAGCCGAACAGGTCGTATGCCGCACCGTCAGATGCGGTGAGCTTGGTCTGCTCGACCCAACCTGGGCCATTGGACCGGAACACGTACGCCGAGCCGGATGATCCGCCGTTGTCGTCGTCGCCGTCTGCTCCGATTACGGCATTGTCGTCGGAGAGGGACACGGACCAACCGAAGAAGTCACCACTCCCGCCGTCGGAGGCGATGAGCTTGGCCTGCTCGACCCAATTCGTACCGTTGAACCAGTACACATAAGCCGAGCCGGATGCGATTCCGAGGTCATCGTCTCCATGTGCTCCGATCAGAGCAGTGTCACCGGAAAGGGATAGCGAAACACCGAAGCCATCGTCCTCAGCACCATCAGAGGCGCTTAGCTTGGCCTCCTCCAACCAGCTTGAGCCGTAGAGGCGGAACACATACGCCGAGCCGGCCCCATTGTCTTCCCATGTCCCTATAAGGGCAGCGTCACCGGAGACAGACACCGAGGCACCGAACCAATTACCTTCCGCCGCGTCTGAGGCCGTGAGCTTGGCCTGCATTACCCAGCTCGAGCCGTAACAGCGGAACACGTATGCCGCGCCGGCGTTAAGACCATTGTCATCCTCCCCGTAGGCGCCGATCCCGGCAATGTTGCCGGAGACTGACACGGAGATGCCGAATGCATCCCAAGGCTCGCCGTCTGAGGCGGTGAGTTTGGCCACTTCAACCCAGTTAGAGCCATCAAACCGGAAAACGTATGCTGAGCCGGATTTGTGGCCGAGATCATCATCGAATGGCGATCCGATGACGGCGGTGTCGCCGGAGATGGAGACCGAGGCGCCGAACTCGTCACCCGCCACACCGTCTGAGGCAGTGAGTTTGGCCTCTTCAATCCAGGCCGATCCATCGAAGCGGAAAACATACGCCGCTCCAGATTTTTCGCCGAGGTCGTCGTCTCCGTATGCCCCGATCACGGCGGTGTCGCCGGAAATGGATAGCGAGTAACTGAACGCATCACCCATGGCACCGTCCGAGGCGAGTAATTTCACCAACTCGTTGCCAACACAGTCGAATTCGCACTCATCCGGAATTCCATTACTATTGGCGTCCTGACTTGTACCAGTGGCGAGGTCGCACTCGTCGGGAATGCCATTGTAATTGCAGTCTTCGCTGCTGCCCTCGGCAATGTCACACTCATCCGGTATATCATTGGTATTACAGTCATCCTCCAGGTCGAGGCATTCGTCGGGTATACCGTTATTGTTGCAGTCTATGCTGCTACCCTCGGCAATGTCACACTCATCCGGTATAGCATTGGTATTACAGTCAGCCTCCAGGTCGAGGCATTCATCAGGTATACCATTGTCGTTGCAGTCTATGCTGGTGCCATTGATGATGTCGAGGTAATCAAATACGCCGTTGCTGTTGCAATCGAGTTCGCACGAGTCAATGACTCCGTTGCTGTTGACATCGTCAGCAGTCCCATACTGAAGTTCGCAGAGATCGAGGATGGAGTTGGCGTTGCAATCCAATAGGCCGTCGAATATGCAGGCCGAGCCGGAAGAGCCACCCAGCTCGGTCGCACCGATGATGGCGGTCTGGCCGGAGAGGGATACCGACCGGCCGAACCTATCGTACGCAGTACCGTCCGCGGCGGTCAGTCGGCCCCGTTCAGTCCAGCCGACACCATCAAAATGGAAAACGTGTACTGAGTTCATGGGGGCTTCGCGCGGCGCCCCAACCAGAGCAGTATCGTCAAGGATACACACGTCCCAGCCGAAATGGCGGCTCGGTTGCCCACCGGCCGCGACAAGCTTGGCCTCCTCGGCCCAAGCCGTTCCGTCAAACCGGAATACATACGCTGCTCCGGTGATTTCCCAGTAGCGTGGTGCCCCGATAATAATGGCGTTGCCCGCAAGGGACACTGACCAGCCAAAATAGTCGTCGGCAGCGCCATCGGAGGCAGTGAGCTTCGTTTCCTCGTTCCAAGCAGTGCCGTCGAACCGGAACACATACGCCGAACCGGACTCGCTCCCCAGGTCGCCGTCGTCCTTGGCTCCAATCACAGCGGTGTCACCACAAACGGATACGGAGAACCCGAAGCGGTCACCCGGCGCACCGTCGGAAGCGGTGAGCTTGGCTTCTTCGAGCCAGGTCGAGCCGTCGTAGCGGAACACGTACGTTGCACCACACGACGAGTTATAGTCCGCCCCGACGACAAGTGTGCAACCGTGGAGGGACACCGAACAGCCAAAATTGTTGTGGTCTGCACCATCGGAGGCAGTGAGCTTCGCTTCCTCGTTCCAGGTAGTACCATCGAACCGGAATACGTACACCGATCCGGAGTAGATCCCCAGGTCGTCGTCGTAGTAAGCTCCGATTACGGCGATATCGCCGGAGGTGGCTACCGCGCAGCCGAACCAGTCGCCTGCCGCGCCATCGGAGGCTAGGAGCTTGGCTTCCTCAACCCAAGTTGAACCGTTGTAGCGGAACACGTATGCTGCGCCAGCGCCGTTACCAAGGTCGTCGTCCCCGGATGCTCCGACCACGGCAACGTTCCCGGAGATGGAGACTGAGTAACCGAACCAATCACCGGCTGCGCCGTCGGAGGCGAGGAGTCTGGCCGACTCATGGGCGGTGCACAGCTCACACTCGTCCGGAACGCCGTTGCTATTGCCGTCCGGGCTGCTACCGGAAGCGATGTCACACTCGTCTGGAACGTCGTTGCTGTTGCAGTCCTGGCTCGTGCCGGCCGCCAAGTCACATTCGTCGGGAATCTCATTAGTGTTACAGTCCTGACTGGTGCCATTGGCGATGTCCAGATCATCCGGGATTCCGTTACAATTGCAATCCTCGCACTCATCAGGAACGCCATTCTGGTTCAGGTCAGTGCTGAAGCCCTCGTCAATATCGCATTCGTCGGGGATGGCGTTTGTGTTGCAATCGCCGCTCGTACCGTCGGCGACGTCACACAAATCGATGACCCCGTTGCTGTTGCAGTCATTTCGGATCCCCCTGTAGGCGTACACCGATCCGGGTATCTCCAGGCACCATTGATCCAATCGCGGTGCTCCCACCAGGGCGTTATCGCCGGATACGACTGCGGCGAGGCCAAAGTAATCCCCGCCGGCACTATCGCTCGGAGTTAACCTGGCCTCCTCTACCCAGTTCCCGTCCTGAAAGCGAAACTCGTAGGCGGCTCCCGGACCATAATCGTCTCCTCCTGATGCCCCCATGAGGATGATTTCATCCGAGAGGGAGACGGAACGTACGCGTTCGTATGACAAGCCATTTTCCGATACGAGCTTGGCTTGTTCGAGCCATGTTGCACCGTCGTATTGAAACACGTAGGCGCATCCTCCGTTGCCGGTGGCCGCGTCGGTCTGTTTCCCAATGACCACAGTATTTTCGGAGATGCAGGCCGCAGTGCCAAAGTATTCCTGTGCTGCCCCATCCGATGCAGTTAGTTTGGCTTCCTCGGTCCACTCGGAGCCATTGAACCGAAACACATACGCTGAACCAGACGATTCGCCATTGTCATCATCGCAAAGGGCGCCAACCACCACCGTATCACCCGAGAGAGAGACGCAGTAGCCGAAGTAGTCGTACAAGTTACCGTCCGAAGCCGTGAGTGTGTCCTCCAGAACCCAGTTGCCCGTCTGCCATCGGAATACATACACCGCGCCAAGTCGATGGCCGTTAATGACTGCGCCAGGGGAGCCGACCAAGAGCGTATCGCCCTCGGCAGTGACGGAGCTCCCGAACATGTCTCCTGAAGAAGTGTAAGGCGGCAGCAACTCCGCCTCCTGGTACCAACCTGAAACGCCACGCCGGTAAGCATACGCCCGGTGAGCAAACGGTGCTCCGATCACGCCCAGATTTCCAGAGATCGAAACCGATTCGCCGAATGTAGCTAGCCAAAAAGGCTCGGGCGCTAGGATCTCGGCTACCTGATGCCAACTCAAACCGTTGAATTCAAACACGTACGCCGCGCCCCAATCGGCGCCACCCGGTGCCCCGATCAGCGCTGTATCACCCGAGATTGACAGGGAATACCCAAAGCAGTCTCCTCCGGCGCTGTCTGACGGCAGAAGTTCAATCCATTCGTGTGAGGCGCAGGGAGGCTCGCATTCGTCCGGCACACCGT
This sequence comes from Phycisphaerae bacterium, assembly GCA_023128695.1. Lineage (GTDB taxonomy): Bacteria > Planctomycetota > Phycisphaerae > UBA1845 > Fen-1342 > JAGMDK01. The sequence continues at coordinate 652 of JAGMDK010000487.1, read as the reverse complement.
TGCTGTTTATGTCACTGCTTGTGCCCGTCGCGATGTCACACTCGTCCGGGACCGCGTTGGCGTTGCAGTCTTGGCTGGTGCCGTCATAAATGTCACACAAATCCATCGCTCCGTTTGTGTTGCAATCCTCGAGTCCACCGGGTTCACACTCGTCGGGCACGTAATTAGCGTTACAGTCCGGACTTGTGCCCTCATCGATATCACACGCGTCCGGTATACCGTTGGCGTTGCAGTCTTCACTGTTCCCACATTCGAGTGGGTGGCTGCCACAGTTACCAGTGTCGCAATCGATGTCACATGCGTCGGGCACACCGTTGACGTTGCAGTCCGGATCGCACTCATCGGGTACGCCATTTAAGTCATAGTCCTGGCTGGTGCCGTCATGGATGTCACACCAATCCGTTGTTCCGTTTGTGTTGCAATCCTCGAGTCCGCCGGGCTCACACTCGTCGGGCACGTAATTGGTGTTGCAGTCCTGGCTGGTGCCCTCAGAGAGATCACATTCATCCGGTACGCCATTCGTGTTACAGTCCGGGCTAGTGCCCTCGTCGATATCACACTCGTCGGGCACGTAATTGGTATTACAGTCCAGGCTGGTACCCTCGGCGAGATCACATTCATCCGGTACGCCATTCGTGTTACAGTCCGGGCT
>JAGMDK010000486.1 GCA_023128695.1 Phycisphaerae bacterium | reverse complement strand
GGACCTGCCGATGCAAGTCGAGGGCATGTTCGTAGAACCGCGCCGCACCCTCCGGGAAGCCATAGTCGTCCAGGATGGCAGCCGCCTGCCACGCCGCCGACACGGACTGCGGCGTCAACTGGAGAACGAGCAGCGCCGCCCGCAGCCGCTGTGTGGGGTCGGCGTCGTGAGTGAGCATCTCAAGAGCCAGAATCGCGGCGTCGATACTCGCGGGCTCCAATTCCAGCGCCCGCGTGATATGCCGTTGCGCCTTGTCGGGGTCCATTTGCTCCAGTGCCATGTGAGCCAACGCCACATGCACCTGGGCCTGTAGCGCCGGTGGGCGGCGAGTGGCAGCCACGGCTTTCAACCACTCGGCCCGTTTCTCGATGGTCTGCTGGGCATGGACGCCGGCGGCCAGCCAACGCGTGAACGCGCCCTGGTGTCTCGGCTCGGCATTGAGCAGGCCGGTCAGCATCCGCGCGGCCACGGCCTGATCGTCTTCGAGCACCGCCAACTCGTAGAGCCAGACGTATGGGTCGGGCAGCTTCGGGTCGAGGCGAACCGCCGCCTGGAGCAGGGCCCGCACGTGTTGGACGTCCGCTTCGGTTTGCTGCCCGTGCTGTCTGAGCCCGTAGTCCCGCGCCAGATCGACGAGCAATTTCGCCGTGGTCAGCGGTTCGTTCCGGCCCGCCGCCGGCGCGGCGGCGACCGCCCCCGCCAACCAACAACCGAGGCCCAGCCAGACCCATATTCCTCGCGACATTGCTTCCTCCGTACGCAGGCGTCAGGCAGAACATGATAACCCCCGCGGCGCAGTTTGCAGGTCCCCCCGACCGCTACATTTCGGCCGGCTCCAAATCCGCGGTCATCGAGCCGGCACAACGCTCGATCCGCCAATCCGGCCCGCAGGCGTGAATCTGCTGTTGTTTGAACTCGGCCCGCTCGAAATAGGTCGTCTCGACGATCACCCGCCCGGTGGTGTCCACCTCACATGCCATCCGGTACGCCGTCGCGAGACTGTGGCCGAACAGCCGGTTGAGCATTTCGATCACGTAGGCGTAGGTGTGATCGTCGTCGTCGAGCAGGACGACGTGCCATAGCGGGGCCGTGCGCGGCTTGGCGGCCGCCTCCTGGACCTCCGTGCCGGATTGTTGCCCTTGAGCCATGGCAGTACAGCCCTTTCCATACTTAGAGCGCCTAAGATACCCAAGTGTGGCACCGGCATCAGTGTGGCACCGGCATCTTGCCGGTGATTCCACAGGCTGGAAGCCTGTGCCACACATTGTAAGGCTGGAAGCCTGTGCCACACATTGTAAGGCTGGAAGCCTGTGCCACACATTGTATTAGGCATACTTAGAATAGCATTGGTTACGCGGCGTGGAAACAATAAACTGCTCGTCGTCCGGGTGGTATTCGTGGTAGAATATGGAATTGAAAATCGCGGCAACAGACTGGGAGTCGCTCATGACAGCAGGCCGTTCAACCAGCGGCGTAGACAGCCCGTTCAGCCCGATCGAAGAAATCCTGGACGAATTGCGGCACGGCAACCTGATCGTGCTCGTGGACGACGAGGACCGCGAGAACGAAGGCGACCTCGTCTGCCCTGCTCAGGCCGTCACCGCCGAGAAGGTCAACTTCATGCTGACCCACGGCCGCGGCACGCTCTGTGTCGCCCTGACGCAGGCCCGCTGCCGCAGGCTCCATCTGACGCCGCAGGTCTCCCAGAACACCACCCGCCTGGGCACCAACTTCACCGTCACCGTCGACGCCGGCCCGCAGCTCGGCACGACCACCGGCGTCTCGGCCTTCGACCGGGCCACGACGATCCGGCATCTGGTCGCCGAGGAGGCCGTCCCCGAAGACTTCGTCCGCCCCGGGCACGTCAACCCGCTCATCGCCCGCGAGGGGGGCGTGCTGGTCCGCGGCGGCCAAACGGAGGGCTCGGTGGATCTGTGCCGACACGCCGAATTGTTGCCGGGAGCCGCGCTGATTGAGGTATTGAATGAAGACGGGACCATGGCCCGCGTCCCGCAGCTCATCGAGTTCTGCCGCCGGCACAACCTCAAGATGTGCACGAACGCCGGCCTGATCGAGTACCGCATGCAGCGGGAGCGGCTCGTCGAGCGGGTCGAGAGCATCCCCTTCAAGAACGAATATGGCGACTGGCTGCTGATCGCGTATCGGGCCCGCGCCGACCGCCACACACACGTGGCCCTGTGCCGCGGCGGCATCGGCGAGCTGGACAGCACCGGCTCCGTCAAGCGCTACCACGAGCCGGCCCTCGTCCGGGTCCACTCCGAATGCCTCACCGGCGACGTCTTCGGCTCGCTACGTTGCGACTGCGGCTCCCAGTTGCAAGCCGCCATGGAGATGATCGCCGAGGAGGGCCGCGGCGTGCTCGTTTACCTGCGTCAGGAAGGCCGCGGCATCGGGCTGGAGAATAAGCTGCACGCCTATCGCTTGCAGGACGAGGGTTTCGACACGGTCGAGGCGAATCAGGTCCTCGGCTTCCCCGCCGACCGCCGCGATTACGGCATCGGGGCCCAGATTCTGCGTGACGTGGGGTTACAGAAAATCCGCGTGCTGACGAACAACCCGAAGAAGGTCAGCCGCCTGGAGGTCTACGGCCTGGAGGTGGTCGAGCAACTCCCGCTGGAAATCGCCCCGAACGAGTACAACCGCCGCTATCTGGAAACGAAGAAGCAGAAGCTCGGCCATCGACTGCGGAATGTCTAGTGCCGTTTCAAAAAACATCCGGCCTTCAGCGGGAGGGCGAGGTTCCTGCCGAGCCGCGGCTAAGGGAGGGCGAGGCTCCTGCCGAG
>JAGMDK010000485.1 GCA_023128695.1 Phycisphaerae bacterium | reverse complement strand
GGCCGGTACGGGGCCCGGCCGCTACATCTTCCGAACGGCCGGCACGGGGGCCGGCCGCTACATTTTCTTCAGAGGTATTATCAACAGCGGGTTCCGCCGGGCGCATCAGGGTGCCGACTTCGCCGAGCTCATCGAGGATGTCTTCCAGACACGTTGTCAGCTTGGCGCTGCCGTCGCGGATCAGGGCGTTGGTGCCCTGCGACATCGGGTCCTGGATGCGGCCGGGGATCGCGAAGACCTCGCGGTTGTACTCGCTCGCCAGGCGGGCGGTGATCAGGGCCCCGCTGCGCTGGGCCGCCTCGACGATCACCGTCCCGAGCGTCATCCCCGCGATGATCCGGTTGCGGCCCGGAAAGTTTTCCGAGCGCACCGCCGCCTGCATGGGCAACTCGCTGAGCCAGAACCCGCTTTCGAGCACCTTCTCGGCCAGAGCACGATTCTCCGGCGGATATACGTCGGTCAGACCACAGCCCATAACGGCGATCGAACGGCCGCCGGCGTCCACGGCCCCATGTTGTGCAAAGGCGTCGATGCCGCGTGCCAGCCCGCTGACGACGGTGAAGCCGGCCCCCGCCAGCAGTTCCCCGAACCGCCGGGCCTGCTCGCTGCCGTAGATCGTGCAGCGGCGGCTGCCCACGACGGCAATGGCGACGGCGTCCGTCGGCCGCGGCTCACCCTTGACGTAGAGCACGATGGGCGCGTCCGGGATACGCTTCAGGCCCGGGGGATAATCCTCGTCCACACGGCAAATGATGCGCACGCCGTGCTCGGCGGCGGCTTCAATTTCGGCCTCGATGTCCACCTCGTCGCGGCTGCGGACGATCTTCTCGGCTTTCTTGGGTCCAATGACGCCTTTGACCGCCCGTAGCTCCTCGGTCGACGCCCCGAGGGCCTTTTCCGGGTCGCCGAGCTGGATCAGCATCCGCGAGAACGTGAGTGGCCCGACGCCGTCGATCAGCGCCCACTGGAGGTGCACTCGTCCGATCTTCGAGATAGTTTCGGTCATTGCGTCTCCGTCGCCTGAGTACTCCGGCCGCGGCAGGTAGCCGCATTGCGGGGTACGGCGAACACAATCAGGCAACCGATAACGAGGTATGGCGGTCAGTGTACGCCAGTCCGCACGAGCCCGCGACACCCGCGGGGCGAACAGTCCGTTGAAAAAGGAGACCGGCACCTCGCGGATGTGCGTTTCCTCGGGGTTTATCGCGGAGCTTACGATGAAAAGCCGAAGGCAGAAGAAGATTCGAAACAGCAGCCGCTGGCGCACTTTTTGCACGAGCTGCGTAATGGTCGTAATGCTCGTCTTCCCACTCGCCTGTGGCACGGGGTGCGACGAGGAGGTTCAAAAGGAGTTCATGAACGCCGCCCTGAGTGGGATCGAGTCCGGTCTCAAGTCGATCGCCGACGGCCTCATCAGCGGGGCTGCCATCGTCGCCACTCGGGAATTGGAAACCTCCGCCGACAGCAGCGATTCGAGCAGCGAGGGCGAGGCTCCGGCCGAGCCGTAGGCCGGGAGGGCGAGGCTCCCGCCGAGCCAAGTCGTGTGCCACTGCCCTTGAGCAGCGCCCGAGTGACCGCCGATGGGTGGCACGGCCGTG
>JAGMDK010000484.1 GCA_023128695.1 Phycisphaerae bacterium | reverse complement strand
GACACAGCCGTGCCACCCATCGTTAAGAAACACTGCTCAAGAGCAGTGGCACACATTGTGATCGTACGCAGCCCATCAAATCAACTGTGGCAGAGCACTAGCCTCATGGCGTAGTCGCGGCTAAATTCCACGGTCACTACAGGACTTTTGTGCTTTTACCATATAATAAGGACCAACCATGCGGATCCGTCTCGCTCACAGCCCCGACCCGGACGACGCGTTCATGTTTTACGGCCTCGCGTGCGGCGGGGTGGACGCCGGCCCGTACGAGTTCGAGCACGTCCTGGAGGACATCCAGACACTCAACGAGCGGGCCGCCCGCGGCGAGTACGAGGTCACCGCGATCAGCATCCACGCCTACCCGCACGTGTGCGACAAATATGCCCTGACTTCCTGCGGCTCCAGCATGGGCGACAACTACGGCCCCCTGGTCGTCGCCCGTGAGCCGCTCGAACTGATCGAGCTGGTCGGCGGCAAGATCGCCGTCCCGGGCCTGATGACGACGGCGTACCTGACGCTGCAACTGATGCTCGGCGAGAACGCCTGCGACGCCACGGTCGTCATGTTTGACAAAATCCCGGAGGAGGTCGCGCAGGGGAAGTTCGACGCCGGGCTGATTATCCACGAAGGCCAGCTCACCTACGAAAAGCACGGCTTGCACCTGGTCGTCGATCTCGGCGTCTGGTGGCACAAACGCACCGGGCTGCCGCTCCCGCTCGGCGGAAACGCCATCCGCCGTGATCTGGGCGACGAACATTGTCGCGCGATCACCCGCATCATCCGGGAGAGCATCCAATATGGCCTGGACCACCGGGAGGAGGCGGTCCGGCACGCCCTGCAATATGGCCGCGGGCTCGACGAGCAGCTCGCCGACCGTTTCGTCGGCATGTACGTCAACGAATGGACCCTCGACTACGGCGACCGCGGCCGCGAAGCGGTCCGGCGTCTGCTCAGCGAAGGCGCCGCGGCAGGCCTGGTGCCGGAGCCGGGGACGATTGACTTTATCTAAAAGACCGTGCGCACTTGTGCGACAATGAAGAGCCGCGGGCTTCAGCCCGCGCGGTTGTTCGCAACCGATTGTGGTCCTCCCTTGCGGGGCACCGCGCGGGCTGAAGCCCGCGGCTCCTCGCACGACACCGCGCGGGCTGAAGCCCGCGGCTCTTCTCCCAGCGCGGGTTGAAGCGCGGGCGCCCCAACGACACGCAAACCTCGTATAATGCTCCCAGCGCGACGTGCTATCCCCGCGGCTTCTGTCCAGACGGAGAGCCCTTTATGATCGGAATCATCGGCGGAACAGGCCTTGCGGAAGCTCTCTTCGGGAAAGCCGCCGGCAAAGTTCACGACCTCGACACACCCTTTGGCAGGCCCAGCAGTCCCATCCGCGTCGCCGAGTGGGAAGGACTGGAGGTGGCCCTGCTCGCGCGGCACGGCGAGGGGCACGTCTACAACCCCTCGCAGGTCCCCTACCGCGCGAACATCTACGCCCTCAAATCGCTCGGCGTGACACACGTGCTGGCCAGCGGGGCGGTCGGCTCGCTGCAAGAGCATATCAAGCCGCGGGACCTGGTGATCGTCGATCAAATCATCGATCGGACCTACCGCCGCACGCCGACGTTCTTTGACGAGGGGTTGGCGGTGCACGTGGAGCTGGCGGAGCCGTTTTGCCCGTGCATGCGGAATCTACTGCTCTCGGTCACGGACCAGGTTGCTGCGACGGTGCACCCGAATGGCACGTATGTCTGCATGGAAGGGCCCGCCTTCAGCACGATCGCCGAATCGACGATGCACCGCGGGTGGGCCGCCGACCTGATCGGGATGACCGCCGTGCCGGAGGCCAAGCTGGCTCGCGAGGCCGAGCTAGCGTACGGGCTGGTCGCGCTGGTGACTGATTTCGACTGCTGGAAGCCGCACCAGCCGGGCAAGGATCGCCAGGAGCTGCTTGAGGAGATTATCTCGAATCTCGAGGCGGCCACCGCTAACGCGGTCAGATTCATGCGGGCGGCGATCGCGGCCTTCGCTGCCAACCCCCCGGGTCCGTGCCCGATCCACACCGGCCTGGACCTGGCCTTGTGGACCGATCGTACGAAGATTTCGCCGGAGGTTGTCCAACGCTACGGCGTGCTGTTGGAGCGGTATTTTCAGAAGGGATGATCTCGGTCATCGGCAGGAGCAAGGATTAAAAGATTGTATGCTATCTTGCGCTAAATGACCGTGCGCGATCGTGCGACAACGAAGAGCCGCGGGCTTCAGCCCGCGCGGTCTTTCGCACACCGAACTGGCGCAAAATTGCGTACGGTCATTTAGCTCGGTGATCGTAAGACCGCGCGGGCTTCAGGCCCGCGGCTCTGCTTGGAAATTCTGTTAGGTCACGCGTGGGCTAAAGCCCGCGGCTCTGCACGGGTTGAGCGTACTAGTGTTCCGTTGCACCTCTATTGATGGTTGGGTGGCCCATCGCTTTAGCGTTGGGGGACACGAATGGGCTGATTATTCGCGTCCCCCAACGCTAAAGCGATGGGCCACCCAGACAAGAAGATTACGCTTATCCATCATATCACGCGTCACAGAGCAACAGGTGCCCGTAGAAGGAAGCTGATATCTCTGCCGAATCCATCGAACGTGACTGGATCATCGCCGCTCCGCACCCGGATCGGCAGCGGCTGGCCGAGGAAGCGCGCATCACGCCGCTATTGGCACAGGTTCTGCTGAATCGCGGCATCCGAACCGCCGCCGAAGTCCGCCCGTTCCTATCGCCTGATTTTAAGGCCCTGCTGCCGCCGGACGCCTTGCCCGGCGCGGTCGAGGCCGCCCGGCACCTCGCCGATGCGACGAAGGCCGGCAAACGAATCGTCATCTACGGGGACTACGACGTCGACGGCGTGACGGCCACCACCATCCTCTGGCACGTCCTCAAGCTGGCCGGCGCCGACGTCCGCTTCTACATCCCGAGCCGACTCGATGAGGGTTACGGCGTCAACGCCGAGGCGGTCGCATCCATCGCCGCGGACGGCGGCCAGGTCGTCATCACCGTAGATTGCGGGATCACGGCGGTCGAGGAGGTCCGCCGGGCACGGGAACTCGGCCTTGATGTCATCGTCACCGACCACCATCAAGCCCACGATCGGTTGCCTGACGCCGCCGTCATCGTGCATCCCACGGCCTGTGGGGAGAGCGCGAACCCGAACCTCTCGGGCGCCGGCGTGGCACTGAAGATCGCGTGGGCCTTGGCTCAGGAATTCTCCGGGACCGCCCGCGTCAAGCCGGCGTTTCGTGAGTACCTGCTCGACGCGACGGCCTTTGCCGCCCTTGGGCTGATCGCCGACGTCGTCCCGCTCACGGGTGAAAACCGCATCATCACTAGCTTCGGCCTGCGGCATTTGTGTCAGACGAAGAACCCGGGCTTACAGGCCCTGATCGACGTTTCCGGGCTGAGTGACAAAAAGAAGTACGACGATTACGACGTCGGCTTTAGACTCGCGCCGCGGCTGAATGCGATCGGACGGCTGGGTCATGCCCGTCTGGCGGTCGAGCTGTTCACCCGGGCCGACGCCGACCGTGCCCGCGAAATCGCCGTCACGCTCGACGCCGAGAACCGCCGCCGGCGGGAGGTCGAACGACAGATCACCAAGGAAGCGGAAGCCCTGGTTATTGAGAAGGGCTTCGATCGAGATAGTTGTCGCGGCATCGTCCTCGCCGCCCCCAACTGGCACCCCGGCGTGATCGGCATCGTCGCCTCACGCCTGGTTGACCGTTTCCACCGCCCCACGATCATGATTGCGTTGGACAACGAGCAGGGACAAGGCTCCGGCCGCAGCGTCCGTCATTTCCCACTGCACGAGGTGCTCGGTTGTTGCCGGCAGAGTCTGCTCAGCTTCGGCGGACACGCCATGGCCGCCGGCGTCAAGCTGCGGGCCGACCAGATCGACGCGTTCACCGACGCTTTCCAGGCCGAAGCTGCTCGTCGCCTGACGCCGGCCGATCTGCGTCCCAAGCTGCATCTGGACGACGAGGTTGCTTTGTCTGAGCTGACTATGGACGTGGCCGACACGCTCCAGCATCTTGCCCCCTTCGGCGAAGGCAACCCCCGCCCGCGTCTGGCGACCACGCCGGTCGAGTTGGCCGAGCCGCCGCGCGCGGTCGGGGCCGGCGGCGCCCACCTGCAATTCACCGTCCGCCAAGGTAACAC
>JAGMDK010000483.1 GCA_023128695.1 Phycisphaerae bacterium | reverse complement strand
CATCGGCCTTGCCAGCCGGCTAATCCAATCCAAGCCTTGTACTTTAGCTCTTATGCTACCACGGGTCAATTCTACATATGATTTGATTCTGCTCAAGGGTCCGTGACAGAATCTGCGAGGTGTTGCGATACTGGAATGCGTGGCGACGCCCCCCCAATCAGATCAGAACCGCGAGCGTAAGCGACCGGTCGCACGCGACGGGATGCCGCCATGTGCCTGACCCATCGCTAACGCTCGGGGTTCTGTTCAAAGACACGGCGCGGGCCGGGGATCGCGCCACTGGCCCGGCTACCGCTACGGACCAGATTCGGCTATCGCGCGAGCACGAGATGCCCGCAGTTTCTGTCACAGACCCTCTGCTCAACGTCTGGTCAGCCGGGATCAGTGGCGGTAAAGTGTGTTACCTATCCCGAATGATTGGTCGCCGTGTCGACGTCAATGATGGAACCTGCGAAGGGAGCCAGCGCATGAAAAAGATAGCCCACAAGACCCCCAAGAAACCTTACTCCGTACGAATTCAGAAGTTGCGCGACGAACTCGCACGCCGCGAACTCGACGGCTACTTGGTTCAGGAGCGCATGGATCAATATTGGCTGACCGGTTTCACGGGCGAGGACGGGGCCGTGCTGCTTACGCAGCGAGCCGTGCTGCTGCTGACAGACGGCCGCTTTGATGAAGCCGCCGACAAAGAGGCGCCCTACGCTCGGAAGGTCCTCCGCAAGAAGCGCACGCCCGACGAGACCGCGCAGGAGTTCAAACGCTGCAAGATCGCCCGCGTGGGCTTCAATCCCGACCAGATGAGCGTCAGCGTGCACAAAGCGCTGAAAAAGCACTCCGCTCCGGCCAAACTCGTGGCGACCGACGACCCGATCACGCCCCTGCGAGCCCAGAAGGACGCCGGCGAGGTCAACCGCATGCGCGAGTCGATTCGCGTGGCCGAGCGGGCCTTCATGAAACTCCTGCGGTGGGTCAAGCCCGGCTTGACCGAGCGGGCGATTGCCGCCCGGCTGGTCTACGAGATGCAGAAGCTCGGAGCCCAGGGCGAGACCTTTCCGTCGATCGTCGCGAGCGGTCCGAACTCGTCGATACCGCACGCCATGCCGAGCGACCGCAAGCTGGGAGAGAATGACCTGCTGCTGATCGATTGGGGCGCCCATGTCAACTGGTACGGGAGCGATTTGACCCGGGTGGTGTGGCTCGGTAGCATCCCCGCCCAAATTCGGAAGATCTTCGACGTCGTGCGCGAGGCCCACGATCGCGCGATCGAGGCCGTGCGGCCCGGCATCACGGGCCACGACCTTGATAGCGTGGCCCGCAAGATCATCCAGAAGGCCGACTACGGCAAGCTGTTCAACCACGCGCTGGGACACGGGCTCGGGCTCGTTGCGCACGAGGTCCCGCGCATCGGAAAAGGTTCCCAGATCGTGCTCGAGCCGGGCATGGTGATCACGATCGAGCCGGGTATCTACCTGCCCGGCGTCGGCGGCGTGCGCCTCGAAGACGACGTGCTGGTCACCAAGACCGGGTACGAGGTACTCTCTTCCCTGCCGGTTGAATTCTCATGAACCAACAAAAGAAAACAGCGAACGGCGGCTCCGCCAGGAAACCGCCCACCGACATCAAGCAGCTCAAGAGCTTGATCGATCTAATGGTCGAGAACGACTTGAGTCGCCTGGAGCTGCGTGACGGTGACATGCACATTCTTCTGCGGCGCGGCCAGCCGGTTCTTTCTCCGCCGGTCCCCATGGTGCCGGCTTACCCGCCGGTCGCGGCGCCGCTGATCACGAACCCCAATCCCGCGCTGGCAGAGCCCCCGGCCGCGGCGGCGGATACGGAGAACGAGGTGCTGATCCGTTCCCCGATGGTCGGCACCTTCTATATCTCCTCCGGCCCCGAGGCGCCGCCTTTTGTCAATGTCGGCACACCCATCAGCCCCGACACCGTCGTGTGCATTGTCGAAGCCATGAAGGTCTTCAACGAGATCAAGGCGGAGGTCGCCGGGCAAATTACCAAGGTGCTGGTCAAGAACGCGGAGGCGGTGGAGTTCGATCAGCCGCTCTTCGCTATCGCCCCGGCGTAAACCACAGCGGAGCACGCATGTTCACCCGGATCATGGTTGCGAACCGAGGCGAGATCGCCCTACGGGTCATTCGGGCCTGCCGCGACATGGGGATCGAGGCGATTGCCGTCTATTCGCGCGCCGATCGCGACGCCGCCTATCTGAACCTAGCCCACGACGCGATCTGCATCGGGGGGGAGTCGCCAGCCCAGTCGTATCTGAACGCCGCCGCGATCCTGTCGGCGGCCGAGATTGCCGACGTGCAGGCCATCCACCCGGGCTACGGTTTTCTGGCGGAGAACCCCAAGTTCGCGCAAATGTGCCGGGACTGCAAAATCGAGTTCATCGGCCCCAGCGCCGAGACGATGGCGCAACTCGGCGACAAGGTGGCCGCCCGCGCCCTGGCCAAGCGGGCCAAGGTCCCGCTCATCCCCGGCAGCAGCGGCAACGTCGAGAACGAAGATGAAGCCGTCATCATCGCGGAGACGATCGGCTATCCGGTGATGATCAAGGCGGCGGCGGGCGGCGGGGGGCGCGGCATGCGCGCCGCTCACAACGAAGTGACTCTGCGGTCTAACTTCGGCCACGCCCGCGCCGAGGCCGAGGGCGCTTTCAAAGACGGCACCCTCTACATCGAGAAGCTCATCGAACGCCCGCGGCACGTCGAGGTGCAACTGCTCGGCGATCGCAAAGGGCACATTGTCCACCTCTGGGAGCGCGACTGCTCACTCCAACGCCGACATCAAAAGCTGATCGAGGAATCCCCTTCCCCGCATATCGGCGGCCGCACGCGCAACAAGCTCTGTAACGCGGCGATCCGGCTGGCCAAGGCGGCGGGGTACCATTCGGCCGGGACGTGCGAGTTCCTGGTGGACAAGGATGAACATTTCTACTTCATGGAGGTCAACGCCCGCATCCAGGTCGAGCACCCCGTAACCGAGCTGGTAACCGGGCAGGACCTCGTGCAATGGCAGATTCGCATCGCGGCGGGCGAGTCGCTCAAGCTCCGCCAGGACCAGATCAAGCAGAACGGCTGCGCGATCGAATGCCGCATCAACGCCGAGGATCCGGAGGACGATTTTCGACCCCACCCCGGTCCGATCCACGAGTTCATCCCGCCGGGCGGCCCGGGCGTGCGGCTCGACACACATGCCTACGCCGGCTACGTGGTCAGCCCCTATTACGATTCGATGATCGCCAAGCTGCTGGTGCATCGGCCGACGCGGGCCCAGGCGATCAACGCGATGGGACGGGCCCTCGATGAATTCACCATCGGCCCGCTCAAGACCACGATCCCGATCCACCGCGCCATCATGGAGCAGGTCGATTTCGTCAAGGGTAATGTGGATACGACTTTCATCGAGCGCACCTTCAGCCCGGCGGCCCGTCCAACGGCGTAATCGCGGAACACCCCCTTTAGCGTCGGCACCATCCTTCCGAAACACACGGAGATTATCGGGCCTGGCATAAATTGCCATTTGTTGTCATTGATGGTATACTTCAGGTGAGGAGGTGCGTTGTACGATGACGACCATGAACATTTCCTTGCCGGAAGAGATGAAGACCTTTGTCGACGAGCAAGTGGCCAAAGAGGGGTTTAGCACCGCCAGCGAGTTTATTCGAGCGCTGTTGCGCGAGGCCCAAAAGCGCGCCGCCGACGAGCGGCTGGAGCAGTTGTTGCTGGAGGGTTTGGATAGCGGCGAACCAATTGAGGTGACACCCGAATACTGGGCCAACCTGCGGGCCCGGGCCGCAAAGCGCCGAGAGAAATTGAAATCAACGTGAGCCGCCGTATCACGATCCTTCCAGCCGCGGACGCAGACCTCGAGCAGTACGCGGTGTTCATTGACATCGACAATCCCGGCGCTGCACGGCGATTCATCTCAGCCGTGACTACGACACTTGAACGAATCGTCGAGATGCCGAGTATGGGCCGTCGCCGCGAATTCAAGAATCCGATACTTGTCGGACTCCGCTCTTGGCCGATCCGGGGGTTCAACAACTACCTCATCTTCTATCGGCCGTCTGACGATGGCATCGACGTGATCCGCGTGCTGCATGGGGCGCGCGACGTGGAGAGTATTCTGGAAGCCGAGGAATCTGAGGAGTGAGTTGCTGAAGCGATGGGCCACTCAATCAACGGCGATTCATCAAATCAGCTTAGACAGAGCACTAGACTCTGTCGCAAAAGTAATGTAATTCCATGAAAGGCTG
>JAGMDK010000482.1 GCA_023128695.1 Phycisphaerae bacterium | reverse complement strand
GGTTGTGGGTTCGACTCCCACCATCGGCTTCTTCCCCCCCCTCACGAAATTCGCGCTTCCGCGACGCGGGAGTGCGCCGCGCCAGCCCTGACATCCGAAGCCAAAACGCGCGCGCGGAATTCCTAGTGCCCGTCCTACGCTGATTTGACGAGTTGCGTATCGATCGGAATGTGTGCCACTGCTCTTGAGCAGTGCTAAGCTTCGCCGCGTGCATCGAGATCGTTAAGAAACACTGCTCAAGAGCAGTGGCACACCGCGCGCGCGAGGGATTCCTAGTGCTCTGTCACGCATCGCTTGATGGGTGGCACGGCTGTGTCAGCCGTGTACAAGTCGCAGGTATTCACGGCCGACACGGCCGTGCCACCCATCGAGCCGCGCCCCGAAGGAAATCGAACGCACGGCTCGGCAGGAGCCTCGCCCTCCCGCTCGCACGATCTCGCATAGTCGTATCGCATCCATCGCGCGGCGCAGCGCTCAAGGTCCGCACGACGCGCGGAGTGCTTGTAAGTGAAGCGAGATTGAAAAAGATTTTTTGCAAATTGCTCTTGCACGATCGCGCTCATATCGCGCAAGATTTGTGCACGCGCTCGGCAACGACGTGTGTGAACAAGATGTTGAGCGGCCTGCCAGTCGGGCTGCCTTACAATGATGGAAGGTCAATACCGCGCCACGGCTAGACCTTCCATCTTTCTTTTTGCGGCGGACGGTCAGGCGGGCGCCGCCAACTCCAGGACCTTGTCGACCAGCTTGCGGACACCTTCGTATACTGCCGCCGGACCGGGGGCGAGCATATATGCGGGAGTCGTCACGATCTTGTGCTTGGCATCGAGCGCGATTTCCGTGACCGGCTGGTTTTCGTGCACGCAGCCCATCGCGGTGATCGCCTGGGCGGTGGCGGCGTCGTTGCCGATCGTGACTTTCGCCTTGAGCCCGCGGTTGGCGGCGATACGCGCCAGGGTGGCCGGGGCGATGCAGATCGCGCCCACCGGCTTGCCCGCGGCGAGACAGTCACTGACCAGCTTTTCGACGCCCGGATCGATGGAGCAATCGGTGCCCTTCTCCGCGAAGTTGCTCAGATTCTTCGCCGCGCCTAAGCCGCCGGGCATGATCAGCGCGTCGAGCTCGTCGGCCTTCACGGTCGCGACGTCGCGAATCTCGCCGCGGGCGATGCGGGCCGACTCTTTGAGAATGTTGCGCGTCTCACTGGTCGGCTCCTGGGTGGCGTGGTCGATCACCGCGGCCTGGTTCGTGTTCGGCGCGCAGCAGACCGGCGTGGCGCCTTTCTGATCCAGTGCCAGCAGCGTCAGTACCGACTCGTGGATCTCAGCCCCATCGAACACCCCACAACCGGATAAAAGAACTCCAACTTTCGGCATGATGATCTCCAAATATAAAGCTCTCAGCGATCAGCATTCAGCGTTCAGCCGAGCATGGTTGGTCGGCTAGTCGCGGAACTCCTCGGGAATCTCGTCTTCTCGCTCTAGGCGGCGGTACGTTTCCTGCAACGCCTGTTTGAACCGTTCGATCGGCATGCTCTCGGCATGGCCGTCCAGGAAGAGCACGTTCGTCTTCACCTCGCCGTCGCGAACCCGCTCGTATGCCAGTACGTTCCGCACGTCGCCACTCCAATTCTGCCCGGCGATGTACACGTACGAGACGACCCCCTCCGGGTTCAAGGGCGAGTAAAGCTGTTGTTGAATTATCAAGCCCTCCTCGATCATTTCCTCGAATGATTCCGGATACTTGTCATCGTGATCGTTGGCGTAAACATAGCAAGCCTGCCCGATGCCGCGCAGATTCGACAAGCTGACGGCGGTCTTTGCCTGGTAGCGCGCTCGCGAGAGTGAAGGCAGCATGACCGACGTCACCATCGCGGCGCTGCCGGCCACGACCGCGAGCGGGACGCCGTCGCCGAGGCTGGCGTACAGAACGCCGTCTTCGTCCTTGCTCGAGGTGCCCACAAAGTTCGTCACCTTCGCCTCCGCCTCCGAGACCGGCGGCATGAGCTCGAAATCAATCTCCAGGTCGTATTGGGCCAGCATCGATACCCCCAGGGTCTGGAGCGCATTCGTGAGCGGGTAGAACAGCCGGGTGAAATACTGGGAGTCGTAGAAGCTGAAGCCCTGGATTTGCTTGGGCAGCCGGGCGGCGGCGGCCTGGACATCCGGGTGATCGAGAATACTATCGCCGCGGGTGTTGGGATCGACCTGTTTCATCGCGGCGGCGACGGTTTGCGGGAACAGGCCGAACACCCAGCGGTCATCCACGAAGCCCCAGGCCGGCGCGACCGGCGACGGGACTCCCGCGACCAGCACGTAGTGGATCGTATGCTCGCCGTGCTTGGCCTGCTTCAGCTTCAGCGTCACGTCTTGCTCGATTTCCTGTCTGAGCAGCGCCGTGGCCAACCGGGCCAGATGGGCCAGCGCGCCCTGGACCGCCTCGGCATTCTCGACGTCCGCCACCAGCACGGTGCCGGTCAGCAGCACGCCGCCGTGGTCCGGCGCGTCGAAGAAGGCCCACGTGTCGCCGAAGGCCGGCAGCAGTTCGTCCGTGATCGAGAAGCCGAGCACCTCCGCGCTCATCGCAACAGAGCCTTGAGCCAACCCCGCCGCCTCCGGCGACAACTCGTCGAGGATTCGCAGCGTCTCTTTCCAAAGCCCCGCCAGGTTTAGATTGCCGACTTCGGCCCAGTACGCATTCTTCGGCACGATCTTCAAGTCTTCGTCACTGAGCGGCTCCTGGTCCCACAGTTTCAGCCACCCGCGCAGGGGGCCGTCCACGTGCGCAAACCCCATGATCCGCAGTTGCTCGTCCACCTCGTCGATGTGCAGGTACTTTGACTTCACCGCGGTCAAGCCAAGCTCTTCGATCGTTTGATCGACGATCGGCGGCAGGGGACCGGCCAATTCCGCCACGACTTCCATGATCCGGGTGAGCGCCCGCTGGGCGTCCACGTAGAGACAGAAGAAACGTCCGTCGAGCCGGGCCGTGACTTTCCGGCGGTCAAACTGGAACTCCGGCGTTGCCGCCAAGTTATCCGCATCGCCGTTCATGCAGTCGATGACCTTCCCGGCGGCGACGTCCCCCAGGGCCAGGATGAAGCAATCGTGATGCACGCCCCAAACGAGGTGCATCGGCGTATCGCCCAGTTGCAGACAATCCAGGGTTACGTCCTTGACCGTGTGCCGCTCGATGTCGTCGGGATCACCCATCTGCGAGACGCAGGCGCGCAGCTTATCGGCCATCTTGGCTGAGTCCGGCCCGGCCTCGACCACGAGCGCGGCGTGGATGTCCGGCTCTCCCTCAACGATCGTCACGTCGAATAATCCGATCCCGCCGGAGTATGTTTGCAAGTCCAGCACCGCCTCGCCGAGCAGAGACAACAAGATTATTTCTTCGTCGTCCGCATCCTCCCCCGCCAGCTTCACCGCGGCGTCGAGGGCCTTCTGCCCCAGGCGCAGCTCGGCCGAGTCCTGCTCCTGCCACGGGGACCAGCCGATGTAGATCGCCGTCTCGCTCGGCATGAATTGGGCGATGTCCGTGGGACCGGCCGCGCCGGCGGCATGACAGCAAGCGGCAACCAATCCGAGACAGGTGAGTCGGTAGGCAAGCCCGTGGCTTCGCATCTGCAATCTCCTTCCGCGCGGTAGTAAAACCAAGCTCGGATCGAACGCCCGCCGCGGTCGATCGCCATTTCACAGCTTTTGAAATTTCGTAAGAGTTCAGCCGTTTGCGGCTAGC
>JAGMDK010000481.1 GCA_023128695.1 Phycisphaerae bacterium | reverse complement strand
TCGGGCGGGCCGCAGTCCGTGCCGTCGCCGATGTACGTGCCGCCGGCGTCAAGGCAGTAGTACTCATTCAGCACGCTGCACGTGGTACCGATACAACACGCGCCGGTCGTGGCCGAGCACGGGTCGGGCGGGCCACAGTCCGTGCCGTCACCGATGTATGTGCCGCCGTTGTTGACGACACAGTCAAATTCGGTGGTCACACTGCACACGTCGTTAATACAACATGCACCAGTCGTCGTTGAACACGGATCGGGCGTACAGCCAATATCGTCACCGATATAGGTCCCGCCGTTAGTGACGACACAGTCGTACTCGGTCGTCACACTGCACACGCCGACGATACAGCACGCACCGGTAGGAGCATCCGGGCACGGGTTCGGTTCACAATTAGTCCCGTCACCCATATACGTCCCACCGCTTGCCAGGCAGAAGTACTCGTTGAGCTCGATGCAGGTAGTATCGCCGGGGCAGCACGCGCCCGTGGTTTCCGAGCACGGGTCCGGCGGGCCGCAATCCGTGCCGTCGCCGATGTAGGTGCCGCCGTTGTTGACGACGCAGTCCAACTCGGTCGTCACACTGCACACGCCTTCAATGCAGCACGCGCCACTGGGGGCGTCCGGGCAGGGGTTCGGGGTACAGGTGGTCCCATCGCCCAGGTATGTCCCGCCGGCCTTGAGGCAGTTGTATTCGGAGACCTCGATGCAGGTGGTGTCGCCGGGGCAGCAGGCCCCCGTCGGAGCACCCGGGCACGGGTTCGGGGTGCAGGGGAAGCCGTCGCCGAGGTAGGTCCCGCCGTTGATGACGACGCAGTTGTATTCGGTCTGCTGAGTACAGGCGCCGGCGATGCAGCAAGCCCCGGTCACGGTGGAGCACGGATCGGGGCTACAGCTCACGCCGTCGCCAATGTAGGTGCCGCCGTAGATGACGGTGCAGTAGAACTCGTTCCACATTTCGCAGACGCCGCCGATACCGCCGATGCAGCAGGCACCGGTCATCGTCGAGCAGGGGTCGAGGGGTGCGCAGGTGTAACCGAAGCCGACGAATATGTTGTTGCACCCGTCTTGCGTGGTGACGGCGCAGGACCCGTCGATCTGGCAACAGGCCCCCAGACACGTGTCGGCCTCGCAGATGGTACCCTCGCCCATCCAGGTGCCCGTGCAATCCACCTCTTGCATTACGTTACAGGCCCCGTCCGTTTCGCAGCAGGCCCCCGGCTGGGGACAGGGGTTCGGATCACAGGTGGTATTCTCGCCCTGCGCGATCCCGCCGAGCTCGTCACATTCGGCCGGGATCTCCTCGGTACAGGAGCCGTCCGGGAAGCAACAGGCCTCGTGTTTCTGAAGAGCAAACTTCAGGGTGCTGTTGGCGTAGTAGCAAATCGCCGCGGCACCGTCGGCCAGAACCGCCAGGCTGGTGCCTTGGCCGAGGGGCTGCGGGGCATCGACGGTCAGATTTGTCCAGGTCGGGGAGAGGGCGTACGGATTCGTGGACGTGGCGACCTTGAGACCGGCGGCCGCGTCGTAGTAACTGATGATCGGATTGTCCGTGATCCGGAATGCCAGGCTGTCGTACTGGCCGGCGTTCACGGCCGCGCGACGCTGCTTCCAATACGCGGTCGAACCCCAGTTCCCCATCTGACCCGCGTTCCAAGCGTACCACAGATCGCCCGCGGTGTCGTAGTAGCTCATCATCGGGCGTTCCCAGGTGACCGCCGGGGGCACGGGCGGAATCGGCGCCAGGCTGGTGTGCTCAACGGGGCTTCCCAGCACGGTTTTCGTCGCCCAGCCGGTCGAATAATCAGTGCCCGGGTTCCAGGCGAACTTGAGCGCCCCGCCGGTCCCCCGGTAACTGATCGCCGGGTAATCACCGGCGCCGTCGTTGATCATCGCCAGGGAGGTGTCCCCCTCGGCGTTCGCCGTGTCGACGTCATGCAGTTGCCACGCGCCGCCTTCGTACCAGGCTACCCGCAGATTCGCGTTGGTCTGATCGAGGTAGCTGATCATCGGCTTGCCGCTCGGCATGATGTCGATCGAGTTGAATGCGCCGCGGACCGCCGTCGTGTCCACGGGGAGCGGCCCCGCCCAGGCGTTGTTCACACGCTCGAAATAATAGAGTCCGCTGCCGTTAAAATAACTGACCGCCACGTCGTTGCCGGCGTTGTGAAAGGACGTCATGCTGACGTACACGTCCGTGGTCGCGTCGACCGCCAGTGAGACCGGAGCCGTCCACGCCACGCCGTCGAAGTCCGCAAACCGCAGTTCATGGACGTTC
Organism: Phycisphaerae bacterium; assembly: GCA_023128695.1. GTDB lineage: Bacteria > Planctomycetota > Phycisphaerae > UBA1845 > Fen-1342 > JAGMDK01. The sequence goes on along the minus strand of JAGMDK010000481.1, from coordinate 3,003 downwards.
GCGGCCTCGACGACATAGAAGTAGCACACGGCCACGTGTCCCGTGACGTCGTTGACCGACATGCTGACTGATCTGCCTCCGTCGCCGAGGGCCGGGTCGACCACCCAGAAATTCCAGCCGGCGGCCTCTTGTGCCGGGGCGGATTGGACCGCCGGCCCCAGCAACATACACAGCCCAAGTGTTGTTACTCCAATTTGATTCGCCAATCGCATACCTAGGAACCTCCTTCCACGTCCCGTTCGCACAGACGTACAATTACTTTCCGCTCTCAATAAACTCGCAATCACATTCATCGCGTCTCCGCACTAAGCACCGCTCGGCGGAAGCGCGAAACAGTCCTCGTTCCAGGCCTTCGTCAAGCCGCCTCTCGTTATTTCAGCTATCCTCAATCCGGCGGCATACCTTCCCACTCTTTTCCGTGCGCGATTCCAGAGCCCGGTGTATACTGTTCCACACACTGACGCCACGACCTCGCCCGGCGTGATCTCCATCCCCTCGCATCAACGAGGTGAACCCTCCAAGTATCCGAACAGTCAATCACTTACGTGATTATACCTCTGAGCCCCGCCGGTCGGCAAGCTAAAATGTTGCCCGGATGATATTTCGCCTGACTCGTGGCATACACCGCTCCAGACCGCCGACCGTCCGAGTAACGTGCGTAGGCGAGCAGAACGACGTTTGGAACGTACTATCCCACCCCGGCCGCCGATAACCGCCTTGCTTCACAGCATAGTTGCTCGCGGCCAATTGGACCGTGATTGACGACCTTCCGGGGAGTCATTCCGGTAACGATGCCCGAAAGGACAAGCACAGTTGTATATGTGAAAAATGTTGAGGCCCGCCGAAGCCGACTTTTACTGCGGACTGCTATTAATCCGCTACTCGTTCCCGGCCGTCTTCCGTCGGGTGGTTTTGCGCGGGCGGCGTTTGGCCGGGCGGCGGGGGGCCGTGACGCTGGGGACATCGGGCTCGACCTCGCGATCGACCGGTACCATATTCTTGCCGGCATACCGCCGCTCCAGCGCCAGCCGGTGCACCGCCGCGTAGTGCCGGCCCATGTTGTTCCAGTCGAAATGCTCGGCATGAGCCTCGGCTTGGTTCCGCAGGGCGATCCGCTCCCGCCGCGACATCCGCGTCAGGGCGTACAGCCACTCGGCCACCTGCCCCACCGTCACGTCGAAGCTCGCGCCCCGCCGCCGGGCGACGAACATCCCGTGCGCGTCATGATCCGGGAAATTCTCCATCACATAATGCCCGAAGCCGCTTAAGTCGCTCGTGATAGCCGGAATCCCGCTCACGATGCACTCCAGCGGCGTATACCCCCAGGGCTCGTAGTACGACGGGAATACGCCGCAATGACAGCCGCGGACGAACTGGTCGTACTCCATCCCCAAGAGCGGGCTGGCGGCGGAGATGAACTCCGGGTGAAACACCACCTTGACCCGATCACCCTCCAGGTTCAACAACCCCCGATGCCGCAGATGACACAGCACCGGATCTTTCGCGTCACCGATCAGATCGTGCGTCACAATCGTTGGCGGCGGGCCCGAGCGCCAAGCGTACATTATCCGCTTGAGCCGGACGGCGGCATACTCGTCCAACAGATCGTCGATCGTCGGCAGATGCCCGGCCGCGACAGTATGGAACAACCGCCGCCCCATATCGTCCTTGATCGCCTCGCAGGTATCGCGCAGCTCGTTGAACATCGCCTGCCGATTGAGCGTCTCGACGTTCAGGGTTCGGTACGCCGCCCGCGTAATGATGAACGCCACCACGGTCGTCGTGGTCCCGTCGGCCCGCATGCGCTGGTTCAACTCGTGCAGCGCCTCGATGAAGACGTCGAGCCCCTTGTTGCGGAACTCGTACCGCCCGGCGGTGAAGATATACAACGCGCGGTCGAGATCGAAGGTATAGCTCGGGAAAAAATGCCCCATGACGAATTCGTGGATGGTCTCCTTGGCGGCCCGGTGCAAGACCTGGAACTCGTGCGGGGCGGCGAAACGCTCCACGTTCAGCCCGTTCGGCAGCAGCGCGTCGGGCTTGCGGCCCAGAAACTGCTCCGCTTCCAGGGCTGTGATCCCGGAGACCGTCGTGAACACGTCCGCGCTCTGCGCCGCCGCCCCTTCCAACGCGTGCCGGTGGGCATAGCCGGCCTCGCGCGCGGCGGCGCCCGCATCGATGTCCGACAAATGATCGTAGATGTTTGCGTCGGCGGCACTCAGGTTGCGACCTACCATCGTGGCGTGCGTCGTAAAGACCGTCGCCAGCCGGGCCTGCCGATGCCGCAGGAACGGCAGCGCCGCCGCCCCTTGCCATTCGTGAAAATGCGCCAGCAACGGCCGCTCGCCGACGCAGCGTTGCAGGGCCGACAGGAAATCGGCCACCACCCACCCGAAGGCGACGATCTCGTCGTACTCGCGATCACCGTCGGGGGAGTTCAGGCCGCAGTCTTTCCAGAGGTGGTACTTTATCTCGGCGATACGGAAACAAGCCGATTCGACGTCGATCAGCACGACCCGCGGGCGACCGCTGACCAGCCAGCGGCCGAAATGCGCCCGGACGCCGCTGACCACGAGGGTGTCCAGGGCCTCCTTGATCGGCCCGCTCGCCGGCTGCGGCTCGAGCTCGATCCGGGCCGACGCTTCACGGAAGGGCCCGATCAGGCAATAGGCGTCACCCCAGCGGCGGACCATCGCGGGCGCTTTGCTCCGCAGCACGGTGTAGATCCCGCCGACCTGGGCGCAGGCTTCCCAGGCCACTTCGAACAGCAGCGCGGAGTCCGGCTCGCCCTGCACCGGCGGCAAACTCGCGGCGGCACGCTGGGCACCCTTCCGGGAGCGGCGGGATGGGGACGGTTGGGGCGTTTTTTTGCCGGCCATCTCGGTTCGCTTTCTTTGCCACGGCCGTTCGGAATTGCTGGGCCGCGGTTCGCAATGTACCGGGTCAGCGACGTTCTTGCCATGCGCTGTGCCTGTACACTAAATCGTTATTCACGGGCTTGCG
>JAGMDK010000480.1 GCA_023128695.1 Phycisphaerae bacterium | reverse complement strand
GGGCGAGGCTCCTGCCGAGCCGTGAGCGCCGCGGCTCAGCGGGAGCTTCGCCCTCCCATATCCGCGGCTCAGCGGGAGCTTCGCCCTCCCAGGCCAACCCGCACGTTTGTCGTTGGCAGAGCAGTAACTATCCAGGAGCAGAATCAGAGATGCTCGAATTATCGCGTCAATTGAGTGATTTCAAGCCCGCCGCCGGGCTGCTGAAGGTCGAGTACGAGGATTTCGTCGTCGAGGAGCAGCCGCTCTATCCTGCCGACGGAGTCGGAACGCATACCTACTTCCTGCTCGAAAAAGCGGGTCTTAGCACGCAACAGGCTATCCACGACCTCGCGCGCGCGTTGAACGTCCGCCGTCACGAGATCGGCGTCGCCGGGCTGAAAGACGCCCGTGCCGTCACGCGACAGTGGATGTCAATCGAACACGTCGAGCCGGAAAAGATCGCCGCGGTGGACCTGCCGCGCATGCGTGTGCTGGAAACGACCCGCCACACGAACAAGCTGCGCATCGGGCACCTCAAGGGCAATCACTTCGTGATCAAAATCCGCCAAAGCGAGCCGGATCGTTTGGCTGAGTTGCAGGACGCGCTGGCCGTACTCTCCCGCCGAGGCGTGCCCAATTATTTTGGCGCACAGCGCTTCGGCTACCGCGGCGACACCTGGGCCGTCGGCCAGGCTATCGTGCGCGGGGACATCGACGAGGCCATGGACCATATCCTCGGCCGCCCCAGCGACAAGGACTATGGCGAGATTCGGCGGGCGCGGGAACTCTACGAGCGCGGCAAGTACACCGAAGCCGCCCGCGCCTGGCCGCGGATGTTCCGCACCGAACACCGGGCCCTGAAAGCTCTTGGTCAAAGCGGCGGGAAACACCGCCGGGGCTTTGCCACGATCGACAAGACGACGCGCATTTTCTATGTATCCGCCTACCAATCGTACCTTTTCAACCAAGTTGTGTCGGCCCGTCTCGCAACCGGCCTGGGTAATTTGTTGAACGGAGACTTGGCCTGGCTGCACGCTTCTGGCGCAGTTTTCCATGTTGAGGACGCCGCGCTTGAGCAACCCCGGGCCGATAACTTCGACATCAGCCCCAGCGGCCCGCTGTTCGGCTACCGGATGACGCAACCCACTGAGGAACCCGGCCGGCAAGAAGCGGAGTTGCTGACCGGTGAGGGTCTGACCACTGACACCTTTCGCTCGGGAACGCTGCGCGTCAAAGGCAGCAGGCGCCCCCTCCGGTTTTCCCTCGGCGACGCGCAACTCGCGCTTGGCGCCGACCGGCGAGGAGAATATCTTGAACTACAGTTTGCGTTACCGCGCGGCTGTTACGCCACTACTTTGCTCCACGAACTGTTTCACCTCGAACCGGCAACCGGAGCAGACGACGACCAGGAAACGGAGGCCCGCATCTCCTAACCGGCAGCCGGTCCGTAGCGGCGCGCGAATGGGCGAGTATTAGATGCCAACAGAGACAACCCTGGACTGGGACCGCCTCGTGGAAACGGTACAGGCGGATGAACCGGACCTGTACCGCTCATGGTTCACATCTCTGCGCCCCAGCCAACCCCAGGGCGGCCAACTCACCGTCCAGGTTAATGATCCCGCCCAGGCCTATTATCTGCGCGAGCAGTGCCGCAAGGCTTTCGTACAGGCGGCGATGAAGGTAAGCGGGCACCTGCTCACCGTGGAGTTCAGCAGCCCCCAGGAACTCCACCCGCAACCACTCGCCGTAAACCAGCCGCCCGCCCTGACAGAGATGCCGCTCAGCGCTGACTACACCTTCGACCAGTTTGTCGTGGGGGCGTCCAACCGGCTGGCCCACGCTGCTTGCGGCGCCGTCTGCAACCAGCTAGGCACGCTTTACAACCCCCTGTTCATCCATGGGGCGTCGGGCCTCGGCAAGACCCACTTACTTCAGGCGACCTGCGCGGAGGTTCTGCGTTTAACTCCCGATCTGCGAGTGCTTTATGTTACTTGCGAGACCTTCGTAAACGACTTCGTGCGCGCGATTGCTTCCGGTCAATGGCAACCATTCCGTGACTGCACCCGTCGAGCCGATCTCCTCGCTATCGATGACGTGCAATTCCTTGCCAATCGTGAATCGAGCCAGGAAGAACTTTTTCACACGTTTAACGTCCTCTACCAGAGCCGCAAGCAAATCATCCTCACCGCGGACACCGCTCCAAACGATATCCCCACCTTGGAAGACCGGCTGGTCAGCCGCTTCAACTGGGGCTTGGTCGTGCAGATCGACGCCCCGACTCGTGAGACACGTCAAGCCATCCTGCACAAGAAGGCCCACCTGCGCGGAGTTGAGATACCCAGCGAAGTGACCGATTACATCGCGGAGCACGTTGAGGATAATGTCCGCCTGCTCGAAGGCACCCTCACCAGGCTGATTACCGAGTCCCAACTGGGCGGCAAGCCGCTGAACGTGCAGACCGCCCGTGAGATTCTCAGCACCTACGGCAACCACAACCAGCGACCGCTACAAATCAGCGAAATTCTGGAGGCCGTCTCCAAGCACTTCGGCATCCGCCTCCAGGAATTGCTGGGCCGCAAGCGCAACCGCTCGATCAGCCATCCCCGCCAAGTCGCGATGTATCTCGCCCGTAAGCTGACTCCACTGAGCCTCGAGGAAATCGGCATGCACTTCGGCGGGCGAGATCATTCCACTGTTCTGCACGCTGAACGTTCCGTCGAAAGCGAGCGTGCCGCCGACCATCAACTCTCACAGGCCCTGACTCAGCTCAGCCAGCGTCTCTTGACACGGGGATGACAGCGTCTGTTCACAGGGCGTCAAAATCAGGGTAGAACGGGGTCAAAAAAGGGGACCTTCCTTTTTTCGGCCCGCAACAGCTTTGCTTCTCACAGGACCTCAACGGCCCAAAACAGATAGACACCCTTTCCTGCACACTCGCAACCCCAGGTTCACCAAGAGCTTGCAAGCACGGCAGCACGCCTATGAACATTCTGACAGCACTGACTAATATTACTACTAAGTAATTTATCTATTCATTGAAGTAGTAGTAACCCGCTGTCATTGATGGGACTCGTACTGCGTCATGCTCTAGTTTTCGGGGAGCACAACGCGTGTGCGACTGCTCTTGAGCAGTCCCAGGGCCATTCTCGGCCTACGAAGACACTGCTCGAGAGCAGTGGCACACACAGCGCGGCTCGTAGGCCAAAGTGTGATGATGCCCGTGTCTCTTCGGCCTGTTTCTTTGAGTGCTGGCAGAAGTTCTCTATGCCTAGTAGTCGTCCCTGCGGATTCTCGT
>JAGMDK010000048.1 GCA_023128695.1 Phycisphaerae bacterium | reverse complement strand
CCACGTCCGGGCTGGCCTGGAGCCGGCGCACCAGCGGCCGGATGGTTCCCTCGAACCCATCGCGGGCGCCGTCCTTGGCCTGCCGCGCGGCTTGGGCAGCGGTCTGCGCGACGGTGTGGGCCGGGTAGTCGGTCGTCCACGTCGCGGCAGTGGCGTTGAGGTCCACCACGTCAGCGGCCACGAGCCCCAGGTCGGCCAAGTGGTTGTTGACGTACACGATGAAGTTGTTCTGCCAGGCGTGGAACTGGGCGTCCGGGCGCGGGATATAGTCGTTGGCCATAACAGCTTACTCCTCTATGAATTCCGTCCAGCGGCGCCGTCCGACCGCGATTATCGCGACACCGATGGACCCCTGTCAACGAGTATCGGACGACGACGGCACGGAAGCCCGCCTCCACGCATCGTCCGTGGGCTTCCCCGAGGCGCCCGCAGGCGTCCCCGGACGATCCGTGCGGCTCCCCGGACGATCCGGGGAGTTCCGCGGACAATCGGTGGAGTCCCACGAAGGCTCCGTGGAGTCCCGCGACTCACCCGTGGACCTCTACGGAAGAGTCGCGGACCCCCGCGGACGATCCGCGGTAACGCGGGGTGCGGCTTGCCGCGCCAACCCCGCCGTGCCGAGCCTCAACGAACCATACGCCATCAGTCGAACAGGTCGCCCAGGAAACCTGACTCGCGTGTGTATCGGCCGCACCAGTTTTCTTCGTACAGGAGCCGCTCCAAGGCATTCAGATCATCGTACTCCGAACTCGAAATCGTGTCCTCGCCGAAGCAGTCGTTGAGAAGACCACTCGCCGGACAGCTTTGGAAGAGGAACGAACCGAAGCCGAGCATCGCCGCCAATGTCGCGCCACGAATCCGTCGCATGTACATTACCATGTCCTCCTTGAATAGGCTTGGCCTCGGCTGCCATCCGGAGCCACCAAGGTGCCCCGAACAGGCGATCCGTGAGAACCGTTTGACAGCCCAGAATCCTTGATATATATTATGAATAATGGTTCACATGCTGTCAAGTGAATTACCCTATTGCTCCATGACCGAGGTGTGTGGATGGCGGCCAAACTGACTCGCAGAGAACGGGAGCGTCAGCGGCACCGACGCGAAATCCTGGCAGCGGCGCAGGACCTCTTCGCCCGCAAGGGGTTCGATAAGACCGCGATGGCGGAGATCGCCGAGCGGGCCGAGTTCGCCGTCGGCACACTGTACAAGTTCTTCGAGGATAAGGAAGCGCTCTACCGCGCCCTCATTCTGGACACCATGCGGGATTTCGAGCGGGAGCTGAGCGCGGCCCTCAAAACGCCGGGCACCGAATCCGAGAAGCTGGATCGCTACATCGAGGCCAAGGCGGCCCTGTTCGTGCGGCACATTCCGACCGCACGCCTGTACTTCGCCCAGACCGCCGGTACCGCCTTCTTGCCGATGGCCGGGCTGGATCGTGATGCTCGCGCGATTTACGAGAAGGTGCTTGGTTCACTGGAAACTGTTTTCCGCAACGGCATTCGGAAGAAACTGCTTGCGAACATGGACCCGAAAATGCTGGTCCTTGGACTGGAGGGATTGACCAACGCGTTCCTGGACGAACTGATTGAGCGGCCGGACGACTTCTCCGCCGAGACGATGGCGGGCATGACCAAGACGATCTTCTTCGAGCGTATTCGCCTGAAGGCGAAGTAACGCGGAAATGGCTGCGGCAGGACGACAAGCGGAGCGGCGATTCCATTTGCTTAACACCATTGGGCAGATATCGCCAAATGCCGGCGGCGCCCTGGCGCTGCGAGAGATCACCCAACGAGGAGAGATCCTGTGTGCTCGGTGAACACGAGACTTAAGTCGGCCAAGAAAGTCGGCCTTGCCCTGGGCAGCGGTTCCGCGCGCGGCTGGTCCCATATCGGAGTGATTCGGGCCCTTGCTGAAGCAGGGATCCGCATACACTGCGTGGCCGGCACGAGTATCGGGGCCGTGGTCGGGGCCGTTTTCGCATCGGGTAAGCTCGATGCGTTTGAAGAAATAGTGATTGGGTTCGACTGGAAGCAGGTTGCCCGTTTCTTCGACGTCGTCTTTCCGAAATCGGGCCTCATCGACGGCAAGAAGGTAGCTGATTTCGTTCGTGGCCACGTACGGGGAGAGAACATCGAAGACTTGCCCATTCCCTTCAGCGCTGTAGCGACCGACTTGGGCACGGGGCGTGAAGTCATCATTCAGGACGGCGACCTCATCGAGGCGATTCGCGCCAGCATTTCTGTCCCCGGCATCTTCACGCCGGTCCGAAGGGAGGGGAGCATTTTGGCCGACGGCGGGCTGGTTAACCCGGTTCCCGTGACCGTCGCGAGGGAAATGGGGGCGGACTTCGTCATCGCAGTCGACCTCAACCACGACATCGTTGCAACGAAGGGGATCAAGCCCTTGACGGCCAATTCACGCGATGCCGCTCCTGGCAGAGGCTTGTCGCGCGGCTTGGGGAAAACGAGCAGAATCGTGGAGACTCTGGACAAGGCCGTGGGGGCTCTTGAACTCCGCGCTCTCTTGCAACTCGGCGAATGGACGGCCAAGGAGCCGTTGCCGAACATCTTTGAGGTGCTGGGCGCCTCGATCAACATCATGGAGAGCCAGATCACGGCGACCAAGTTGAAGGCCGACCCGCCCGATCTTCTCATTCAGCCGAAGCTGGGGCACATGCGGTTCCTGGAATTCAGCCGTGCCCAGGAGGGGATCGCCGAAGGGTATCGGGCGACAAACGCCCGCCTCCACTCGTTCCAGCGTCGCTGAACCGGCCTCCGACGCCGTCCGGAGAGTCGCCGGGCGACCGCCCGGTCCGGCGAGCACATGTCCATTGGGCCGTGTCCCCAGAATGCGTTTGGCGTGCTGATCTGCCAAACCCCTGGTCCGTCTGGGTAGCCGAGACCACGCGTCCGTGACGCGCTCGACGAAATGAAAAAGTGAATTGCCCTTGACGGGAGCGAATTCTCGCATTATACTCTGAATAGAGATTCACAGAAAGCAATGGCTGCTCATGACAAAGGGACGTGAAATGGCCGCGAAGCTATCACGCAAAGAACGGGAGCGCGAGCGGCACCGGCGAGAGATCCTCGCGGCCGCGCTTAAGCTCTTTTCCCGTAACGGGTTCGAGAGAACCACCATGGCCGAGATCGCCGAGCAAGCCGAGTTCGCCGTGGGGACGCTCTACAAGTTCTTCAAGGACAAGAAGGCCCTCTACCGCAACCTGATCCTCCAGACCGTGAGCGAGTTCGAGCAGGCGTGGACGGTGGCCCTCAAGGGACCAGGGACCGAAATCGAGCGGATAGCCCACTACATCGACACGAAAGCGGCGCTGTTTGCGAAGCGCCTTCCTACCGCCCGGATGTATTTCACGCAGACCTCGGGCGCATTTCTCCAGCCGGCGGCCGGTCTCGATCGGGAGGCCCGTGCAATGTACCAGCGGGCGCTCCGTGCGCTGGAGGCCGTCCTTCGCAGTGGCATCCGCAACGGGCTGTTTGTAAAGGCCGACCCGAAGATACTCGCGTTGAGTCTGGAAGGAATGAGCAACGCTCTCCTGGCCAAGCTCGTCGAGCGGCCGGACAGCACTACGCCAGAGGAGATAGCTGAACACGCCAAACGGTTGTTCTTTCGTTCGGTCTGCCTGGAACCGTATGCGGCGTAAAGGCAAGAAAAGTAAAACCAACTCAAGGAGAGTGTCGTGAGCGAAGACACGAAACGCATCTACGAACAGATCAAAGAACCGCTGTCAGAGGACGCGCGGCAGGGTAAGGCGACGCCGGAACGCATTCGCGCGGTGGTGGCGGAGGCCGTAAGCACGGCGATGCGCGAAGGCAAGATTGGCGCCAGTGAAGCAGCGACGCATGGGCGCGAGGCGCTTAGAGCGGTGACCGATGCGGCGCGCGAAGTCGGGGGCGACGTGTGTCAGAGTGCCGGCGCGGCGGTGAACGGCGTAGCCGAGGGTATTCGGCAAGCCGGTGTGGACGCTTACGCCTCGCTCGCCTCCGAGGTCGAGGATGCAGCGCAAGCCGCAGAGAAGCGTGAGGAGGCGCTGCGTGGCGACTTGCGTGCAGCACTTCAGGCCGCCCGAAGCGAGGCAGAAAGCTTGGGCACCGACGTGCGGCAAGCGGTCGAAGAGGCCGTGGTGAAGGCCAAGCTGGCCAGCCTCGACGTGTTGGGGCAGACCCGAGAGGCGACACGCCACGCGGTCGGCGAGGCAATCGCCAAAGGAGAGGCGGCAGAAGAGACCGTGCAGCAGATCACCCGGGAAGCGACCGCACGTGCGTTGCAGGGAGGCACCCTGACTGCGGAGCGAGTGCAGCGGGTTACGTGTGAGGTCGTCGAAGGCGCGGTAGAAGCGGCAGTAGCCTCTCGCTCAAGTGTCAAGGAGATTACCGGGGCGGCTGTAAGGGGCAGCAGGGCAGCCTTCGACGATCTCACCGAGGCTGCGCGCCAGACCCTGGCCGTAGCGGGGAAGAAGGGTGTCGAGTTTGCCAAGGACGACCTGCGGCGCACGTACGAGGATATCGAGACGTTGGAAGAGCTGTTCGTCGATACGCTTTGTGAGGTCGCGGAGCGCGCCACCGGCGCGGTCCGAGAGGCCATCGAGGAAGTCAAAGAATCGGGAAAGCAGGCGCTGACGAAAGGACGCGAGCGGTCCCGGCAGGCGGGTGCGAAGGCTGCCGGCGCCATCGGAAAAGCGTCCCGATCAGCCGTACACAAGGCCGGTGAATTGACTCGCGAGGCCGCCAGCGCCGCGGCGGACGAGGCCCGCGAACTGGGATTATCCCTGCTGGCGGTGGCGAAAGGGGCGGCGACGGGAATGGTACGGGGGGCCAAGGATGCCCTGCGCGAGAAAGCACAGGCGGACGAATCCGCGGAGGACAAAGACACGGATGCGCCAAAGGTGTGAGCACGTGCGATGCGAGAAGGGCCGGTCCTCACGATGATGTGAGACGTGCCGGTTCGCGGGTTGGTCACCATTGGTGCTCATTAGAAAGGGTAAGTCATGGACTTGGAAAAAGTATTTCGGAACGGTTCTTTTCAGTCGCTGATCTCCGCCGTGCTAACCAACAAGGCGTTACGAAACGGCGGCCTGAGATTCGCCGAGCGGAAGATACAGGACATGCTCGTGCACCAGAACGTCGATGGTCGTCCCGTGCAGGTGCAGCAGGACAAGAGCGACTATCTGGTCGCGATGCTCGACAGCGCCTGCCGCGGCATCGAACGGGGCCTGATCTCAAGGCACGTGCGAGACCGCCTGTTGGACGTGTTTCTGGGCAACGTGATTTCCAACAGCGAAGCCTGGTCCCGCGCGGCGGAGCGGTTGGGCTTCGCGCCGCCGTTCTTCGTGACGGTCAGCCCGGGCATGCGCTGCAACCTACACTGCGAGGGCTGCTACGCGTGCAGCAACGCCAGGTCCGCCGCCAAGCTGGACTGGCACACCGTCGATCGAATCCTGACCGAGAAGGAAGATCTGTGGGCCTCGTATTTCACGGTGATTTCGGGCGGCGAACCGTTTATGTGGGAAGATGGCGGCCGTACACTGCTCGACATGGCGGAGAAACACAGCTCCAACCTATTCCTCGTCTATACGAACGGCACGCTGATCAGCAAGGACGTGGCCA
>JAGMDK010000479.1 GCA_023128695.1 Phycisphaerae bacterium | reverse complement strand
CCGGTTTACCCACTTTCCTGACGCACCCCCAGAGGCCCGCCCCACCGTAAATCATGTTGATCTCGGGAAAGCGGTGCAGTACGCTTTGCCAAACAAAACAAGACGCGGCGGGTGTGTTATGTCGGAACTTGTACGCCTGAGCATATCGCTGGAAAAGTCACTGCACCAGCAGTTGGAGCGGCTGGTCAAGAAGAGCCGCTACACTAACCGCTCGGAGTTCGTCCGCGACCTGATCCGCCAACAACTGGTGGAGGATCAGTGGGCGGACAAGCGGCAGGAAGTGATCGGCACGATCACGATCATCTACGACCACCACGCCCGCCAGTTGGCCGAGAAGCTCGTCGACATTCAACACGACCACCACGACAACGTCCTGGCCACCACGCACGTGCACCTCTCGCACGACCTCTGTGCGGAAATGATCATGGTCCGCGGCGGCGCGGACCGCATCCGGCGGATCGCCGACCAACTCCGCCGACAGCGCGGCGTCCTGCACACCGAGCTGGCCATGAGTTCCACCGGGAAACGCTTGCAGTGAGGCGGGGCGGGATAGAATAGATTAACTGTCCGCCGCAAATATTGGCAGCGACAGAAGAATGTAGCGGCCGGGCTCCGTACCGGCCGTAAAAATATGGGAAAGACTCGCCGACAACGACGGCCGGTACGGAGCCCGGCCGCTACACGACTTTAGCGTCGGACCGCGAAGTGATATAAGAGCAACTAACACAAACCTCCGTGAAGAGCCGCAGGCTTTAGCCTGCGCGGGGCCGCGCGGACTGAAGTCCGCGGCTCTTTTGGTTGTGTGCTTGTCTCAAAGTGTCGTCGCTAGAGAATCCCGTATATTGGCTGGAGCACAATGGCCAAAAAGTCAACCGGAAAGAAGAGAGCGCGTAGGTCCAAGGCGCCGGCTAGCGGTAAATCGCCGTCTTCGCTCGACGGCGGGCGCCCCGGAAAGCCGGCCGCCTCGTCCACCGCCGCCTCGGCGTGGCCGTTTGCCCTGGGTTTGATCTTCCTGCTGTGGGCCGCCGCCATGTCGCTCCTGCTGGTGATCGACCACATCGGCGGCCTGGCCCTGCTGGGCTGCGGAGAGGGCGGGCCGTGCGAGCAGGCAGCCAACAGTATCTGGGGGAAGGTCCCGGTGGTCGAGTGGCCGGTCTCGTTCCTCGGGCTGGCGTACTTCCTCGGAGCCCTGGCGGCGTGGCTCGCGGCCCGCGGCGGGTTGCCGACGGCGTTTCGCTACCTGGTTCGACTGGGCGCGCTGGGATCACTGTTTCTCTGCGCCATCATCGTCGTCGAGTGGCTGTTTTGTTCGTATTGCATCGCTGCCCACATCGGGAACTTCGCGTTTTGGATCACGATGGAATTGGTCAAGGCCCGGACACGTCGAACCGGAACGACTCTGGTCGGCTTCGCGGCAGTATTTGTACTCGCGTCGCTCGGGACGGGAGTCTGGGACCATTACCAGCACGCCAAGGTCGCTGAAAAGGCCGAGAGTGAACGGTCGGAATCCGTCCAGAAGATGATCGAGGACGCGCACGGCCCCCGACAAACGCAGGAATCCACGCCACGGGAACCCACGACATCGGAATCCCCAGCGCAGGAACCTACGACAGAGGAGTCTGGATCGACAGGGCCTGCCGTTGAAAGAACCCCTGCCCAGGAGCCGGCAACACAGGAATCCCCGCCTGTGGAATCAACAACTCAGGCTGTCGCCACGCCGGCGGAGGAAACCCAGCCGCTATTCACGGGGCGTTATCGTCTCGGGCCGGAGCAGGCTCCCATCCGTATTGTGATGATTACGGATTACCAATGCCGGGACTGTAGGCGGATCGAGAACGAGGTAATGGGGATCGTCAAGGGCCGTGACGACATCTCGCTCTCGATCAAGTACTTCCCCTTCAATCCCAATTGCAACCCCCACGCCTCGAGGAACATGCACCCCAATGCCTGTTGGGCGGCGCGGGCCGCCGAGGCCGCCGGCATTCTCTACGGCGACGAGGGCTTCTTCAAGATGCACGTGTGGTTGTTCGCGCGCAGTGGAGTATTTACGAGCACCCAGGAACTCCTGGACGGCATCCGCGAGTTGGGCTATGACCCCGCCGGTTTCATCGCGGTCATGTCGGGCGATGAAACACTCGCACATGTGCGGGCGGATTGCGAGGAAGCCAAGCGCCTGGGGCTGTTCTTCACCCCGATGACCTTTATCAACGGCGTCGAGCTGAGGGGCTGGAACGCCCCGCGGGCCGCGACGCGGACCATCGCGGAGCTGACGGCTGCCAACCTCCCGCCGAGGACCGCGGCCGATGATCGCCCGCCGCTCGCGCTGGAGAAGTACGTGCGGGACTGGCAGGATTGGAAGCCCCCGTACCACCAACGTGAGTTCACCATGCCCGCCGACGCGCGGGCGTGGTCGCTCGGCCCGGAGGAGGCCCGGATCGAGATCATCCTGTGGGGCGACTATCAGGAGGAGGGGACGGCATTGGCGGACGGCGTCATCCGCGCCTTCGTCACCGGCCGCGACGACGCGTGCTACACCTTCCGCCATTACCCCTTCAATAGCGATTGCAACCCGAAGATGCCGTACCAGCGGCACCCGTTGGCGTGCTGGGCCTCCCGCGCGGCCGAGGCGGCGGGCCAACTCGCCGGTAACGACGGCTATTGGCGAATGCACGCCTGGCTGATGGAAAACAATGCTACCGCCCTGCAAGCGACGGCCGACGAACTGGGAATCGACGCCGACGAGCTGCGCAAAGCGCTGTACACCATGTCGGAAGAGAAGCGGCAGGAAGCGGCCGCTAAGCTGGGCCTCGACGCCGCCGACGTGCTCAATACCATGCGGCAGACGGCCGATCAGGCTCTGCGCTCGGCGGCGGCGGAGATGGGGTTCGACGTCGACGAGTTCTATGCCGCGCTGGAACTGGACCAGGGGCAGGCGAACATCCTGGACGACATCGAGGCCGGCAAGCGGCTCCCGCAACTGCGCCACGGGACGCGCCCCGGCCTGCACGGCATCCCGACCATCTTCATCAACAACCGCTACGTCCCCCGTTGGCGCATGGAGGGCAACCCCGTGCTGGAAAAAATCCTAAGCGCGGCGGCTGAGGAGTAGTCCGGCAGTGAGTAATAATATCTGCCCTCGGAGAGGGCGGCGGAATTAAGCCCAGGGCGAAGCATAGCGAGCCCTGGGTAAGCCGGGTTAGCACTGCTCAAGAGCAGTGGCACACATTCCGCCGTAAAGGTCATGTAGTCGTCCCTGCGGATTCTCGTAAGTTCTTTTCTGAGCGGGTTGAACGGCGATTGGGGCGTGCGGAGAATTGCAAGGTAAGCACGGACGATCATCCAAAACCTTGCAATTCAGAACGGATTTATGAAGCCAAAAACCCAAGACGCCACCGCGTTCGAA
>JAGMDK010000478.1 GCA_023128695.1 Phycisphaerae bacterium | reverse complement strand
GTCCAACGCCCGTTCCTGTTCCAGCAGAGTCTCGTTCAGTTCCCAGCGCAGCTTCCGGTCACGGACTTCCCACCGGAAGAGCTTGCTCACTTTCCAACGGTTGATTTGCTTGCCCACGGCGGCAGCCAGTTCTTCATTGGTACGCTTCTTCCGGCTCCGAGCCAGTTGCTCCAGGGCCTCGGTGGTCTTGGCGAGCAGGGCCTCTCGCGTCTTGCGTTCCCGCTCGGCCGTCAGAGGATTGCAGCACAGCATGTGCCGCACGCCGGCCTCGTCGGGATCATACACCTCGGCAATGTCCTTCTCGTCAAACAGACCGACTTCTATGATCTTCCGCTTCAGAAGTTGTTGAATCTGGCCGTGCGTCAGGGCTGTGATACTGCCAGATCACTGCCTTTGTATTCCCCCTCGAAATAGGAACTGGTGATGTCATACAACACCAGACACCCGTTCTTGAGGTGTTTCCGAGCCAGTGTCTTTTGGACCTTCGGCTGACTTGAGCACTTCGAGGACCGCATGCACGGCTCCGAATTCGCGAGAGTCTGTGACCTGGCACCCTTGCGACGGCGAAGAAGGGCAGCCGGACTTGAGAAAGTCGCGTAACGCCAGGAGTTGTTGGTGAGACAACCCACTGACGCGTCCTCGTGTGCGTCGACCGGGTTGGCCGTTCTTGGAGACGTACTCTCGGAACAACCCATGGTAATAGGGGGTTCTTCGTCGTCGGTCACAATGGATTTCAAGGAACATAGTTCAGCCTACCGTACATAGTATTCATCTACCATCAATATACTACATATAAAGCACCTGTCAAGAGAAATATCCATAATGTACGTGGTATATTCTGAAATCCCAAAACCCACCTAACCCCCCATAGCTCAAGCACTTACGTCATTGGCAGACTGGGAAGTTGCGTTTAGAAGGCTAGTCCGCCACGCAGTTCCCGCTTACGCTTCTTGGGCTGCTTGGGGGAGGCTTCTTCCTGAGTCTCTTCCCCGCCGCCGGCGCCCTCGTCTCCTGGAACGCTCTTCATCGAGAGCGAAATCCGGCGTTGCTCGGCAGCGACACTCAGCACGCGGACCTGGATCACTTCGCCGACTTTGACCACGTCGCCGACGCTGCGGACCCGCTGATCGGAGAGCTGCGAGATGTGGATCAGGCCCTCGACGCCCTCCTCGAGTTGGACGAAAGCTCCGAAGTTCGTGATCCGCGTCACCACCCCGCTGACCGTCACCTCGGGCTGGTAGCGTTCGGTCACGCCATTCCAGGGATCTTCGCCGAGGGCTTTCAGGCTCAGGCTGATCTTGCGTTTATGCCTGTCCGCCGCCAGCACCACGACCCGGACGGCGTCCCCCGCCGACAGGATATCCTTGGGGTGCGCCACCCGTTGGGTCCAGCTCATCTCGCTGACGGGGATCAGCCCCTCCACGCCCTTTTCCAGCTCGACGAAGGCCCCGAAGTTCATCAGCTTGGTTACTCGCCCCTCCACCGTCTCGCCGGGGTTGTATTTCCCCTCAATGAGCGTCCACGGGTCGGCGGAAAGCTGCTTGAGGCCCAGCGAAATGCGATCCTTGACCAGGTCCACCTTCAGAATCTTGACCTCGATTTCGTCGCCTTCCTTCAACAGCTCCTTGGGGTGGCCCACCCGGGCATAGCTCATGTCGCTGACGTGCAACAGCCCGTCGATCCCACCCAGATCAACGAACGCCCCGAAGTCCGTCAGCCGGCTGACGATACCCTTGCGGACCTGTCCCTCGGCCAACTGGAAACGCAATTGCTGGCGTTCCTCTTCGCGTTCACGCTCCAAGACACGCCGGCGGCTGAGCACCAGGTTCTTGCCCCGCCGATCGATCTCCGTCACCTCGCATTCGAGCCAGCGTCCCATGAACGAGGCGAAGTCCTCGTGGCGGACCAGGTCGACCTGGCTCATCGGCATAAAGCCGCGCAGGCCGTGCATGCGCAGCTCCAAGCCGCCGATATTGCTGCCGGTGACACGCCCCTTGACCACATCCCCGACCCGCAAGGATTCGAGGTCCGCCTCCACCAGCGCCTCTCGTAACGAGAGCCGCATCAGCCCTGATTCGCTGTCGAACCCGTGCGGGATCAGGTTGAGAACCTGCCCGACGGTGGGGGGTGTATCCGGCTCGAAGTCGTCCAGCGGAACCACGCCTTCACTCTTGCCGCCCACGTCCACAAACACGTCCGTGCCGTGAATACTGACAACCCGGCCGGGGATGCGCCCCCGCTCGTCGGCGCTCACCGCGCGCGGCTCCGCGGCTGACATCCGCGCCAACTCCTCAGGGGTCACGCCGCCCATTTCCTCGGCTAATTGGCGCTTCAGTTCTGCATCGTCCAGGTCGTGTGGATCAATCGACACGGCATCACCGTCATTCGTTCATGGTTTGTAGTTGCTCAACTAGAATGTTTTATCCTATGCGCCCTGATTGCCAAACACAACCATATTCCTGCCGAGCAAAAGCTCAGGGGTGTGACCATTTTTTGTGGCACAGGCAAGTGTATGGGAACCAAGGAGGAGCGCTGATTGGTGGTTGAAGTCTCGATACCCGGCATAAATGCCGGGCCTAGCGCGAAATGACGCCCCCGGCGGCTGGAAAATGTAGCGGCCGGCCCCCGTGCCGGCCATAGAATTACCAGGCGGGCTTCGGGGCTTACGGCCGGTACAGGACCCAGACGCTACATGACTTTTGTATCCAATCGTCAATCCGCAATCGAGATGCGGAGCCCGGCCGCTACATTTGTCGGCCTATTACGGACAGGTCGTATTCATCAACGCCACGAACGGATCGTTGTCGCGCCAATTCACCTTCTCATGGAAATACCTCCTTCTCTTGCAAATACCTTGCCTCAACCGGGATTTCCCAGATAACAGTCTGTTGAAAAACTCAATGTAATCCCATGAAAGGCTGTCTCCCGCCGGACGGTATCCTGTCCGGCAAGGAGTCTTTGGCAAAAGGAGAGAGCCATCTAGGCGGAAGTTCCAGCATCATGTTCAGGGTAACCTGTTGTTGCGAAAGGGGTTGTGAAGAATCGCCGATTCCGCGGCTGCCTACACCGCCGGCGAGACCTTGAGCAGATCGAAAACGTGTTGCTGGTGCGGCGTCGGGGTCGTCA